>JANOVJ010000161.1:0-2323 GCA_031417295.1 bacterium
GGCCCCCCGAGGGGGCGCTCAGTGCCCTTGGGGCGGCCCGGCGGGCACTGACATGCAAGCCACAAAGCCCAAACCACGCCGCACCGCCGAACGCATCCTCGATGTTTCGCTCGAGCTGTTCAACAGCCACGGCCTGCCCAATGTCTCGACCACGCTGATCTCGGCCGAGCTGAACATCAGCCCCGGCAACCTCTACTACCACTACCCGGCGAAAGACGAACTCATCAACGCGCTGTTCGACCGCTACGAGCACGGGCTGAACGAACTTCTGCCGGCGGCTGGCGGGGTGCGCAACGTCGAGGACGCGTGGCTGTTCTTTCACGTGCTGTTCGAGCTGATCTGGCAGTACCGTTTCATCTACCGCGACCTGAACGACCTGGTCTCGACCAACCGCCGCATCGAGACCCACTTCCAGTTCGTGCTCAAGAACAAGGCGCTCGCGGTGCAGGCCCTGCTCGACGGGCTGGAAGGCGGCGGCGCGATGCACCGCGGTGTGCAGCCGGCCGGCACCGTCGCCACCTCGATGGTGGTGGTGCTGACGTACTGGCTGAGCTACGAGTACGTGCGCGAACCGCGCCGGGCGCTGGAGCCCGAGAGCGCCAGCGCGTCGATGATGCGCGGCGCATTTCATGTGCTCAGCCTGCTCGGGCCCTACCTCGAACCGTCCCAGCGCGAGCACCTGCAAGCCCTGGCTGGCAGCTACGACAAGGCCTGAGCAGCGTGGCAACCCCGAAGACGACCAAGCCGACCAAGACCGCGCTGCCCCGTTGGGTCGAGTTTCCCTACGACGCCAGCGCGTACACCTACAGCGCCGCAGCCTTGAGAAAGCACTGGGCGCGCCTGCACGCTGGCGACGCCGAGCCCCTGCCCGCGGACCCGAACGTGCTCGCCGCCTGGGCGCTGTTTCACGCCGGTGAATTCCAGAAGGCCTTCGAGGCCGGGCTCAAGGCCGGCGGCGTCGGCGTGACGGTGGCCAACAAGGCCCAGGCGATCCACGCCCACTACCTGGAGAAGAGCGAGCGCGCCCGTCTCGCGATATTCCAGGCCGTGATCGCACGCGCCCGGGCGCAGGCAGCGGCCGAACCGGAGAACCCCAACGCCCACTACTGGCTGGCCCATGCGCTGGGCCGCTACAGCCAGGGCATCAGCGTCGTCAAGGCGCTGTCGCAGGGCCTGGGCACGCAGATCAAGACCGCGCTCGAAACCACCGTGGCGCTGGCGCCCACCCATGCCGATGCGCACATCATGCTCGGCGGCTACCACGCCGAAGTGATCGACAAGGTCGGCAGCCTGCTCGGCCGCACCCAGGGCGCGAGCAAGGACGCGGGGCTGACGATGTTCCGCGAAGCGCTGCGCCTGAACCCGGGCTCGGCCATCGCGATGGTGGAGTACGCCCGCGGCCTGGTGATGCTCGAAGGCGACAAGAAGATGAAGGAGGCCGAGAAGCTCTACGTCGAGGCCGCCGCCTGCACACCGCTCGACGCGACCGAGCGGCTCGACATCGAGATGGCCAAGGCCGAACTCGAAGATTGAACGGCTCGGCGACAAGCCGAGCCGTTCAAAGTCACGACGGCCGTTCTTGCCCGTCGTGTTTCTGCTGGTGGATCTGCCGGCTCTGATTGTTCTCGCGGTGCTGGATGCGCTGTTGCTCGGCGGCACCCACATGGCCGTCGCGGCCGGCTTCGAACTCCTGGTGGGCCACGCTGGCCTGGCCGCGCTCGGTGGCGGCCACTTCGCGGTTCGTCAACGAGCCGTTCTGAATTCCGGCTTCGATGCGCTTGTCCTGGTTCAGGTTGCGCTGCACGTCGGCCTGCATGCGTTGCGACGACGCTGAAGCCGGGTTGCCGTGCGCAGCGTTGCCCTCCGCCGCGTTGATGTGGTGGCTGGCCCGGTTCTGGGCTGCGGTGAGTTGCTGGCGCTCGGCCGGGCTGAGATGGCCGTCATTCAAGGCCTTGGCTTGAAGCCGGTCGATCCGGCTCTGGTCGCGCTCCAGGCGGGCGGCTTCGCCGGTTGTCAACGATCCGTTCTTCAGGC
The DNA here is from genome assembly GCA_031417295.1 of bacterium. Taxonomy (GTDB): domain Bacteria; phylum Pseudomonadota; class Gammaproteobacteria; order Burkholderiales; family Burkholderiaceae_C; genus CAIKUF01. The sequence continues at coordinate 2,035 of JANOVJ010000161.1, forward strand.
CGGTCTCGATCCGCCGGTCCTGGTTGACGTCGCGCTGAACGGTCTCGGGCGTGGAGGTCGATGCCGCGGCGGTGGGCGCCACGTCTTGCGCGAACGAGCCGAGGCTGGCGCCGAGCAGAAAAGCCGAGATGACGAGATTGCGTTTCATGAGGATGCTCCTTTGCGAAACCGTTGGAAGGGGATTGCGGGCCCGTGCTGCTTTCAACGCCATCGCCAAGCGCGGGTTGACCTTCGCGGTCAACCGCCCAGGTAAAGAACTGTTGCGCTGCCCTCGCCGCACAAGGGCGCC
>JANOVJ010000162.1:0-1688 GCA_031417295.1 bacterium
ATCGACGCCGGCGTGATCTCGGTGACGATGATCCACACCGGCGAGGCCACCAACGTGGTTCCCGACAGCTGCGAAATCCAGGGCACGGTGCGCACCTTCACGCTCGAAGTGCTCGACCTGATCGAGCGCCGCATGAAAGAGATCAGCGAGCACACCTGCGCCGCGTTCGACAGCACCTGCGAGTTCGAGTTCGCGCGCAACTACCCACCCACCATCAACCACCCGGCCGAAACCGAATTCGCGCGGGGCGTGATGCAGGACCTGGTCGGCGCAGACAACGTGCAGGAGTTCGAGCCGACGATGGGCGCCGAAGACTTCAGCTACTTCCTGCTCGAAAAGCCCGGCTGCTATTTCCTGATCGGCAACGGCGACGGCAGCCACCGCATCGGCGGTCACGGCATGGGCCCGTGCATGCTGCACAACCCGAGCTACGACTTCAACGACGAGCTGATTCCACTCGGCGCCACGCTCTGGGTCAACATGGCCGAGCAGTGGCTCGCCAAGGCGCGCTGACACCATGAGCACCCCGACCGCGACCGCCCATTTTTCGCAGAGCTACAAGGAAGCGCGTGGCAAGTTCCTGGCCGCCGCCGAAGCCGCTGACCTCGACGTGCACAGCCACATGCACCCGATGCTCGGCCGCGACGGCGAGGCGCTGGCGATGGACGTGGTGCGTGACGGCCCGGCGGACGCGAGCAAGGTCCTCATCATCAGCAGCGCCTGCCACGGTGTCGAAGGGTATTGCGGATCGGGCGTGCAGGTCGCGCTGCTCGGCGATGCGGCCTGGCGGCGAGCGGCGGTGGAGGCCGGCGTGGCCGTGGTCTACATCCACGCGCTCAACCCCTACGGTTTTTCGTGGTGGCGCCGGGTCACGCACGAAAACGTCGACCTGAACCGCAACTTCCACGACTTCGGCCAACCGCTGCCGGTCAACAAGGGCTACGAAGAACTGGCTTCGGTGCTGGTGCCGCCGACCTGGCCACCGTCGGACGAGGCCAACGCCGTCGTCCAGCAGTTCATCACCGAGCGTGGGCTGCCGGCATTCCAGCAAGCGATCTCGGGCGGGCAGCACAGCCACCCCGAAGGCCTGTTCTACGGCGGACGCAACCCGACCTGGAGCCAGGTCACGCTGCGCCACGTGCTCCAGGAACAGGGCTCGCGCTGCGCGAAGCTCGGCTGGATCGACCTGCACACCGGCCTCGGGCCCAACGGCGTGGGCGAACGCATCTTCGCCTGCCGCGACGACGCGCAGGCGCTGACACGCGCCAAGGCCTGGTGGGGCGACAAGATCACGAGCATCTACGACGGCAGTTCGTCGTCGGCACCACTGACGGGGCTGATGTGGATGTCGGCCTACCAGGAATGCCCCCAGGCCGAGTACACCGGCATGGCGCTCGAATACGGCACGGTGCCGGTGATGGACGTGATGAACTCGCTGCGCGCCGACCAGTGGTTGGAGACGCACCCCGACGCGCCTGAGGACAAGCGCGTGCAGATCAAGCAGCAGGTGCGCGACGCGTTCTACACCGACACCGACGCGTGGAAACAGCGCATCGTCGAACAGGCCGTCGACGCGGCGCATGGCGCGTTGCGAGGGCTGGCCACGCCCTGAGGCGCGGCGGCTTCAGGCCGCGGCCGGCAACAGGCCGCGCCTGACCAGTTCACGCTCGCACTGTGCCGGGTCCTGA
>JANOVJ010000163.1:0-11098 GCA_031417295.1 bacterium
GGCCTTGACGCAGACCCGCTCCCCGGTACTGCTGATCGACGAACTCGACCGCGCCGACGAGCCCTTCGATGCCTTCCTGCTCGAAGTGCTGGCCGAGAACCAGATCACCATCCCCGAGTTCGGCACCGTGAAGGCCACGGCACCGCCGATCACGATCATCACCAGCAACCGCACGCGCGAGATCCACGATGCGCTGAAGCGGCGCTGCCTGTACCACTGGGTCGATTTCCCGAGCGTCGAGCGCGAGCTCGAGATCGTGCGCCTGAAGGCACCGGGCGCGGCCGACCGGCTCTACGTGCAGGTCGTCGAGTTCGTGCAGCGCATGCGCAAGCTCGACCTGTTCAAGGCGCCGGGCGTGGCCGAGACCATCGACTGGGTCAACGCGCTCGTCGCGCTCAACGCGATCCGCCTCGACCCTGCGACCGTGAGCGACACGCTGGGCGTGCTGCTGAAGTACCAGGACGACATCGTCAAGGTGCAGAACGGCGACACCGCCAAGCTGCTCGACGATTTGCGCGCGCGGGCGCTGCTGGATTGAGCGCATGAGGTCGGGGCGCGACCCCAGGCACGGCCGCAAAGCAACCCCCGCGTGATCGCCGAAAACATCGTCCACTTCGCCCGCGTGCTGCGCACCGCGGGCATGAGCATCGGCCCCGACCGCGTGCTCGCCGCGATGGCCGCGGTCGAAGCCGTCGGCCTGAACCGGCGTGGCGATGTCCATGCTGCGCTGTCGGCGGTGATGATCGACCGCCACGAACAGCAGGTCTTGTTCGACGCCGCGTTCGACGCCTTCTGGCGCGACCCGAAGCTGCTCGAACAACTGATGTACCTGCTGCTGCCCAAGATCAGCGGCCGCGGCGAGAAGGTGCGCCCGCCGCGCGCGAATCGCCTCGCCGAAGCGCTGGCCGCGCCGCGCCCGCCGGCGCCGCCGAACCCGGCCAACGAGACGGCGCAGGAAGAGCTTCAGTTCGACACCACCTTCACCTTCTCCGACCGCGAGCGCCTGGCGCAGGCCGACTTCGAGACCATGACCGCGGCCGAGTTCGACCTGGCCAAGAAGCTCGCCGAGCAGATGCCGCTGCCGGTCGATCCGGTGCGACGCCGGCGCCATGAAGCCGCGACCGCGCCGCGCCACGGCAGCCGGCTCGACCTGCGCGCGACGATGCAGCGCATGGCGCGCCAGCCGCACACGCTGCAGCCGGCCTACACCCACCCGCGCACCGAGCTGCCCACGCTCGTTGTGCTGCTCGACATTTCGGGCTCGATGGACCGCTACTCGCGCCTGTTCCTGCACTATGTGCACGGGCTCACAAGGCGCTACCTGAAGGTCCACACGCTGACCTTCGGTACCCGGCTGACCAACATCACCCACTGCCTGAAGCACCGCGACCCTGACGTCGCGATGAAGCTGGCCGACGAGCATGTGCACGACTGGAAAGGCGGCACGCGCATCGCGTCGTGCCTGGACGAATTCAACCGCGTGTGGGCGCGTCGCCTGCTCGGCGGCAACGCGGCGCTGATGCTCGTCAGTGACGGGATCGACCGCGACGAACAAGGCGAACTCTCGCGCTCGGCGGCGCAACTGCGCCGGCTGGCACACCAGATCGTCTGGCTCAATCCCCTGCTGCGATTCGATGGCTTCGAGGCCCGTGCGGCCGGCGTGCGCGCACTGATGCCGCATGTCGATCGCTTCCTGCCGGTGCACAATCTGGCGAGCCTGGCCGACCTCGGGCGGGCCCTGCGCGCCGGTGCCGCGCCCGCTTGGCGAGTCAGTGCAGAGCCTGTCGCCCTTCCGCTTTCCCCTCTCAACCCCACGCCTCCTCGGCCCTGAGCCCACCATGGAACTTCAAGGCGAACGCCTGATACCCGCGCCGGTAGCGGCAACCTGGGCCGCGCTCAACGACCCCGACACGCTCAAGGCCTGCATCGCCGGTTGCGAGTCGCTGGAGCGCGCCGGTGACGACGGCTTCACTGCCCTTGTGGCGGTGCGCGTCGGCCCGGTCAGCGCCAGCTTCAAAGGCAGCCTGAAGCTGAGCAACGTGCAGGCGCCGAACAGCTACACGATCAACTTCGACGGCCAGGGCGGCGTGGCCGGGTTCGGCAAGGGCTCGGCCGACGTGGCGCTCGCGCCCGAGGGTGCGCAGACGCGGCTGAAGTTCGTCGCGCGGGCGCAGGTGGGCGGCAAGCTGGCGCAGATCGGCTCGCGCCTGATCGACGGCGCGGCGGCGAAGATCGCCGACGACTTTTTCACCGCGTTCGAGGCCCATCTCCAAGCCGCGACGACCGGCGCGCCGGTGCCACCGCCCCCGCCGCCCGCACCGCGCAGCAACACGCTGTGGTGGCTGGTCGGCGCCGTGGTGGTGCTGGCGGCGGTGTACTTCCTCACACGCTAACGGGTTCGGAGCCGAACATGGACAGTCTGGATCTTCAGGTACTGCAACAGGCCCGCGACTGGCATCTCGAAGGCCACAAGGTGTGGCTGGTCACCGTGATCGAAACCTGGGGCTCGGCGCCACGCCCGCCCGGCGCGCTGCTGAGCCTGCGCGGCGACGGGCTGGTCGTCGGCTCGGTCTCGGGCGGCTGCGTGGAAGACGACTTGATCGAGCGCGTGCGCCATGGCGAGCGCGTCGATCAGGCGGCGTTGATCACCTACGGCGTGAGCAAGGAAGAGGCAGCGCGTTTCGGCCTGCCCTGCGGCGGCAACCTGCGCCTGGTGCAGGAGCCGCTGAAGAGCGTCGGCTGGATCGACGAGGTGCTGGCCCGCACCGCGCGCCATGAACTGGTCGCGCGGACGCTGAACCTGGCGAGCGGCGAAGTCCGCATCGAAGCCGCGTCGCGCGGCGAGAAGTTCGAGTTCGACGGCCAGCAACTGCGCGCGCTGTTCGGCCCGCGCTGGCGGCTGCTGATCATCGGTGCCGGGCAGCTCTCGCGCGTGCTCGCCGGGATGGCGCTGGCGCTCGACTTCGAGGTCGTCTGCTGCGACCCGCGCGAGGAATACCACCTGACCTGGGACGTGCCCGGCACCACCTTCAGCAAGGCGATGCCCGACGACCTGGTGCTCGAACTCCAGCTCGACCCGCACAGCGCAGTGGTGGCGGTGACGCACGACCCCAAGCTCGACGACATGGTGCTGCTCGAAGCGCTGAAGTCGCCCGCGTTCTACGTTGGCGCGCTCGGCTCGCGCAGCAACACCGCGGCGCGCAAGGAGCGCTTGGCGCTGTTTGATTTGGCGCCGGCCGAGATCGACCGTCTGCACGGCCCGATCGGGCTCGACCTCGGCAGCAAGACGCCGGCCGAGATCGCCGTGTCCATCCTGGCCGAAGTCGTCGCAGTGAAGAACGGGATCGCGCTGACGCAGAAGAAAGACGGCTCGGCGATGCCGCTGGCAAGCGGGGTCTGCGTGCGTTGACCACCAGCCTCTGCGCGGGGCGATCGACGACGCGCGCTCGCGCACGCAAGCCCGTCGGTCCAACGAAAACCTGAGCTTCCGACCATGCCAGCGCCACTGCATTTCAAGAAAATCGGCAGTCACCCCGTTGACGTGACGCAGCCCTGGAGCGAAGAGCTGCAGGGCGTGACCCATGACGCGACGCACTGGTACCTCGGACAGAAGGAAAAACTGTGGAAGGTCCCCGTTGGCCTCGACCTCGGCGTGCCGATGTCAGCCGACCATCTGCCTGCCGGCGTGCTGTCGACGCCATTGGCAGGGCTGGGCTTGGGGGCCTACGACCACATGGGCGATCTCGACTGGCGTGGCGGTCACCTCTTCGTCGCGCTGGAGGGGCCCAACCTGGACAGTCGCGTGATGGTTTTCGATGCGGCCGATCTGCGCTTCATCGCGAGTGCGGTGTTGCCCGGTCAAGGCCAGCACGCGCCGTGGTGTGCTGTGTGTCCGGCCGACGGTTTGCTCTACAGCTCAGGCTTTGACGGCGTTGATCGGCTGCGCGCCTATGCCTTCGAGTTGAGTCCCGAGGGGCTGGCGCTGCGACACCACCATGACTTGCCGCTGCGACACGCGAACGGCAAGGCCCTCACCCTGCACGGCGTGCAAGGCGGTGCCTTCGCGCCGCAGGGAGAGATCTACCTGGCCTCCAACGCCGACGCACAACGCGGCGTTCACGTCTTTCGAGCCGATGGCGTGCGCCTCGATGCCCTGCCGATCGAGACTGAATTCGACACGCTTGGCGAGGAGATCGAGGGCCTGTGTTTCTGGGAGCTGGACGCCGGCGTGGCACCCGGCATCGGTGGCCATGTGCATGTCGTGGAACTCGACAACGATGTCTTGCGCGGCGACAGCGACGAGCTCAAGGCCTTGCATCACTACCGGGTCGAACGCGCGCGCTTCGTGGCCAACGGCAATCCGTCCTGCCGCGAAGTCCACCGCTGGGACTGCGTCTGGGTTGGCAAGATGCGGGCCCACAACAAGCGGCCTTACAACCGCCTGGAGCGCGCACTGGCCGACGGCTACGACGGCTGTCACTACTGTCTGCCGCAGCACGACACGCGCTAGGCCACCATCGACACTGACGCCGAAAGCCACACCGGTAACCGCTCCGGTCCGGATGCAGCTGAACGCGGCTGAAACCATCCGCACTTGCCAGTGCGGCGCCGAGCTCAGACGTTGCTCGTCGCCCGCACTTCCTCGATGCTCAACAGCCCCTGCAACACTTTCTCGATCCCGTCCTGGCGCAGCGTGAGCATGCCTTCCTGAAGCGCGGCGTGTTGCAGCCGCTCGGCGCGCTGGCCGGTCTGGATCATCTGCCGCAGTTCGCGCGAGACGATCATCAGTTCGTGGATCGCGGTCCGGCCCTTGTGGCCGGTGTCGGCGCAGTGCGAGCAGCCGGGGCTGTGGAAGTGCATCAGTTGCCCGTCGCGACCGAAGCGAGATAGCCAGCCGCGGTGCAGCGCGTCGCGCGCGAACGCCGGCTCGTCCTTCGGGCACACCTGCAGGTAGTCGTCGAGCAGTTCGTCGATCTCGCCTTGGGTCGCCGGGCGCGAGCGGCGGCAGTGCTTGCACAGCCGCCGCACCAGGCGCTGCGCCAGCACGGCGAGCAGCGAGTCGGCAAAGTTGAACGGGTCCATGCCCATGTCGAGCAGCCGGGTCACGGTCTCGGGCGCGCTGTTGGTGTGCAGCGTCGAGAGCACCAGGTGGCCGGTGAGCGAGGCTTCGACGGCCATCTGCGCCGTCTCGGCGTCGCGCACTTCGCCGACCATGATCACGTCCGGGTCGGCGCGCAGGAAGGCGCGCAGCGCCTTGGCGAAGGTCCAGTCGATCTTCGGGTTCACCTGCACCTGGCGCAGGCCAGGCTGGGTGATTTCGATCGGGTCCTCGGCGGTCCAGATCTTGCGCTCGGGCACGTTGATGAAGCCGAGTGCGGAGTGCAGCGTCGTCGTCTTGCCCGAGCCCGTGGGGCCGACGCACAGCACCATGCCGTAGGGCCGCTCCATCGCGCCCTTGAGGCGTTCGAGGTTGGCCTCGGACAGCCCGATGCCGTCGAGCGGAATCGGCTTCGCCGAGGCCAGGATGCGCATCACCACGTCTTCGAGCCCGCTGTTGGTCGGGATCGTCGCCACCCGCAGCTCGAGCTTGTGCTGGGGCGAGAATTTGGCGAAGTTGATCTTGCCGTCCTGCGGCTTGCGGCGCTCGCTGATGTCGAGGTCGCACATGATCTTGATCCGCGCGATCAAGGCGTTGCGGTAGTTGTGCGGCAGCTCGAGGTGGGTACGCAGCGCGCCGTCCTTGCGAAAGCGGATCTTGATCCGTTCGCGCCCCGGGTGGCTCTCCACATGGATGTCGGAGATGCCGTCTTTCCAGGCTTCGACGATCATGTTGTTGATCAGCCGCACCAGCGAGTTGTCCGACTGTTCGATCTGCCGGTCGTCTTCGCTGCTCGGCCGTTCGTGACCTTCCTTCTCCAGCGTCTCGACAAGCTTGTCGGTATCGTGCAGATCGAACTCGAAGCTCGCTGCCGGTTCGGCCGGGCCGTAGCCGACCGTGGTCGCGAGGCCGAACTTCTCGTACGCGGCGCGCAGCACGTCCTCGATCGCGCCGCACTGCGCCAGCACCGGCACCGTCTTCATCTGGGTGACGAACTCCACCTCTTCCAGCGCGGAGCGGCGGTGCGCCGGGTCGTCGAGCGCGACGATCAGGCGGCCTTCGCGCATCACCAGCGGCATCAGCTTGAGCCGCGCCGCCATCGCGAAGGGCAGCTTCTTCAACGCATCGCCCTCGACCGCGAACCGGGCCAGGTTCACCAGCGGGTAGCCCATCTTGCGCGCGAGTGCCACCCTCAGGTCGTCGCGCGAGACCGCGCCCATGCGCACCAGCACCTCGCCCAGCGGCACGCTGCGGTCCTGCGCCTGCTGCGCCAGCGCTTCGTCGAGTTGGCGCTGGTCGATCAGGCCGAGCGAGATCAGGGCGTCGCCGATGCGCACCATCGGCATGCTCGCCTGCTGTTCGATCGCCGCGAGCAGTTGCTCGGGCGTGAGCAACTGGCGGGTGACGAGGATGTCGCCCAGGCGCTGGGCACGCATCTCCTGCTGCTGCGCAACGGCCAGCGCGATCTGCTGCGGCGTGGCCGATTTGTCGGCGACCAGCAGGTCGCCGATGCGCTCGCCGATCTGCACGCTGGCATAGGCTTCGCGCGGGATGAACAGGCGCTGCACGCTGCCGTCGCTGCCGACGGGCGGGAACAAGAACAGGCCGTGGGCGGTCTCGACATGGCCGATGGTTTCGCCTTCCATCTCGCTGCCGGACGCCAGGCTCACGCGGTAGCGGCTGCACGGCCGGTGGTCCAGCACCAGCGCGTGCGGGTCGTTGTCGCCTCGCAACCCCGTGGCCCCGGGCGCGAGCGGCGGCAGCACCCGCAGCGACTTGAACTGGCTGAAGCACAGCGCCATCGTCGTTCGCGCTGGCGGCACCTGCACCTGCGCCACGCCCTCGTCGGGCACGAAGAAGACCAGCCGGCCCTGCATGCACTTGTCGTTCAGGCCGACGATCTCGCAGGCTTCATCGGGCTGTTGCGGCAGTGAGTTCGGGTAGGCTGCGAAGGGCGGTGTCGGCCAGGCGAAGACGGCGTGGCGTGCCTTGTCGGCGCTGCCGGCCGGCGCGCCGCTGCGGCTGAAATCGGGCAAGGCGTCGCGGTCGGGGCGCGACCATTGCAGCGGGGTCAGGAGGTCGGACACAGGCACTCTCCGCAATCACGGGCAGCCGCACGCGCGGCAGAAGCAGAATACTTTTCCACCCCTTCATGCTAGGAGCGCTGCGCCACGGCGAAGGGCCGAAATGGGGCTGAATCGGGCGCCAGATGCGCTGCCGGCCCACAGCGCGTCGGGTACGATGATTGTGGCTTCAACCCCCGAATTGCGATGCGCCTCACGACCCTTGCTCTCGTCCTGACCTGCCTCGCCGGCTGTGCCGCATTGACGCAGGATTCGCTCGACAAACGCTACGGCCCGGCCGACCCGCTGCGCTTCGACACGGCCTTGCCCGTCGTGGCGGGCGGCGTCTCCTATCGCGATGATGTGCAGCCCGTGCTGGAGCGCCGCTGCGTCGTCTGCCACGGTTGCTACGACGCGCCGTGCCAGCTCAAGCTCGGTGCCTGGGAAGGCGTGGCGCGCGGCGCGACCAAGGCGCAGGTCTACGACGCCGCGCGGCTCGACGAAGCGCCGCCGACGCGCCTGTTCTTCGACGCGCAGCTGCCCTCGCAGTGGCGCCAGAAGGGCTTCTTCCCGGTGCTCAACGAGCGCACGCCGTCGCCGGAGAACAACCTCGCCGCGAGCGTGCTCTACCGCAGTCTGGCGCTCAAGCGCGCGCATCCGTTGCCCGACGAGAACGTGCTGTCGAGCGCGTTCGACTTCTCGCTCGACCGCGCGCAATCGTGCCCGCGGCTGGACCAGTTCGATGCCTACGAGCGCGACCATCCCCTGGCCGGCATGCCCTACGGCCTGCCCGGCTTGAACGAACGTGAGCAAGGCGTGGTGACGCGCTGGCTTGCCGCCGGCTCGCCCAACGACGCGCCGGTGTCGCTGCCGCCCGACGTGGCGCGCCAGGTGCAAAACTGGGAGCAGTTCCTGAACGGCCGCTCGAACAAGGAGCGGCTGATGAGCCGCTACCTGTACGAGCACCTGTTCCTCGGCCACCTGGTGTTCGAGGGCGATGCGCAGCACCGCGCGTTTCGGATCGTTCGCTCGGCCGCAGCGCCGGGTGCGCCCGGCGTGCCCCTGGCAACGCGCCGCCCCTACGACGATCCGGGTGTGAGCACTTTCTACTACCGGCTGGTGCCTGAGCAGGAGACGCTGCTCGCCAAGACCCACATGCCCTACCTGCTGTCGCCGGCACGGATGGCCAAGTTCCGGGGCTGGTTCATCGACGCCGCATACAGCGTCGATGTGCTGCCGTCGTATGCGCCCGGTGTGGCGTCGAACCCATTCATCACCTTCGCCGAGCTGCCGCCCGAATCGCGCTATCGCTTCATGCTCGACGAGGCCGAGTTCTTCATCATGAACTTCATCAAGGGCCCGGTCTGCCGCGGCCAGGTGGCGCTCGACGCGATCGAGGACCGGTTCTGGGTCTACTTCGTCGATCCGGCCTCGGGCGCGGCCGAAGCCGGCGCCGAGCTGATCGCGCGCCAGGCGGCCGACCTTCGCCTGCCCGGCTACTACGGCAGCGATGCCCCGGCGCTGCGTGCATGGCGCGAGCTCAAGCGCAGCGAAACGCGCGTGCTCGCCGCCAAGGCCGAGCTGTGGAACCAGCGTTTCGGCGGCGCGCAGAAGATCGGCCTGGGGGCGATCTGGGACGGTGACGGCCGCAACCCGAATGCGGCTCTGACGGTATTTCGCCACTTCAACAGTGCCTCGGTGGTGAAGGGCCTGGTCGGCGGGCCGCCGAAGACGGCGTGGGTGATCGGCTACCCGCTGTTCGAGCGCATCTACTACCTGCTCGTCGCCGGCTACGACCCCTTCGGCAACCTCGGGCACCAGCTCAACAGCCGCCTTTATATGGACTTCATGCGTATGGAGGGCGAAACGAACTTTTTGCTGCTGCTGCCCAAGGCCGTGCGCGGACCGACGCGGGACTTCTGGTACCGCGGCGCGGGCGCCGAAGCGAAGGCGTTCGTCGATGGCAGCAAGGACCGCTACGACCTCGAGACCGGCATCGTCTATCGCAGCAAGGACCCGCAGCGCGAGCTGTACGAGCTGCTCGGCACGAGGCTTGCGCCTGTACTCCTGCCCCGGTTTGAGCTCGCCACGGTGGCCGACCCCGGGCTGCGCGACGGGCTGCAGCGCCTGGCCGCGGTCAAGGGCGCCAGCCTCGCGTGGCTGCCCGAGTCGGTGGTGCTGCGCGTCGACGACCCGCCGCGCGCGGCGCAGTATTTCAGCCTGCTGCGCAACACCGGGCACAGCAACGTGTCGCACCTGCTCAGGGAGAAGGCCGAGCTGTTGCCGGACGAGAACACGCTGACGGTCGTGCCGGGCTTCATCGGCGCGTACCCGAACGCGATCTATCGCGCGACGAAGGCTGAACTGCCGGCGCTCGCGGCAGCTCTCGCCAAGCTCGGATCGGAAGCCGACTACCGCGCGCTGGCCGACCGCTTCGTCATCCGCCGCACCAGCCCGGCGTTCTGGGCGGCGAGTGACGCGATGGTCGATGCCTATGCGCAGTGGGCGCCGCTCGAAGCCGGGCTTTTCGACTACAACCGGCTCGACAACCGATGAACAAGGCCTTCACCCGCGAGCCCGAGGGCGACGACGACGATGCTTCCGACGACGCGGTCGGTGTGCCTGCCCTGCCGCAGGGCGTTCGCAACTACCTGACGCCGGGCGGCTACAGCCGGCTCCGCGGCGAACTGATGGGCCTGCTCGACGACGAGCGGCCGAAGATCGTGGAAGTGGTGTCCTGGGCGGCCAAGAACGGCGACCGCTCGGAGAACGGCGACTACCTCTATGGCAAGAAGCGGCTGCGCGAGATCGACCGCCGCATCCGCTTTCTGACGAAACGGCTCGACATCGCCGAAGTGGCCGACCCGTCGACGCATCATGGCAGCGACCAGGTGTTCTTCGGTGCGACCGTGACCTACGCCAACGCGGCCGGCGAGGAACGCACGATCACGATCAAGGGTATCGACGAGGCCGACAACCTGCACGGCGAGGTGAGCTGGATCTCGCCTATCGCGCGCGCGCTGCTGAAGGCCCGGGTCGGCGATGACGTACCGCTGCTGACGCCGGGCGGGGCCGATCGGGTCGAGGTGCTGGCGGTGAGCTACCCGGCGCCGCTGCCAAAAGAGTGAAGCCCCGGCCGCGGCGAGAGCCGTGGCGCGGGGCTTCAGCGATCAGGCCCAACGAGGCCCGCGACTTACATCTTCGGCACGATCACCGTGTCGATCACGTGGATCACGCCGTTGTCGGCAACGATGTCGACGGCCGTGACCTTGGCCGAGTCAACCGTCACGCCACCGGTCGTGCCCACGGTCAGCTCGTAGCCGCCCGCGGTCTTGACCTTGCCGGCCTTGACGTCGGCGGCCATCACCTTGGCTGGCACCACGTGGGCGAGCAGCACGGCGGTCAGTTTGGCCTTGTCGGCCAGCAGCGCGTCGAGGTCGGCCTTGGGGATCTTGGCGAAGGCGGCGTCGGTCGGCGCGAACACCGTGAACGGGCCCTTGCCCTTGAGCGTGTCCACCAGGCCAGCGGCGGTGACCGCCGCAACCAGGGTCTTGAAGTTGCCGGCGGCAACGGCGGTGTCGACGATGTCCTTGGCTTGAACGGCGAAGGCGGCGATCGAAAGGGCGGTGAGAGCGAGGAGTTTCTTCATGGCGGTTTCCTTGGGGTGGTTGTAGAACGGGGTGAACTCTGAGGGAAGGGGTGAGGTGGCCAGCGCGGGGGTCAGAGCGGCGGCAGCAGGACCTTGTCGATCGCATGGATGACGCCATTGCTGGCGATCACATCGGTGGCCACGAGCGCCGCCACCCGCGCGCGCCCGTCGGTGATGCGAAGGTCGGCGCCGACGCTGAACGTCGCGCCTTGCACCGTGGTCACTACGGCCGGCTTGGGCAGTGCCACCACGTCGGCGGCGAGCAGCCGGGCTGCCACGGCGTGGTAC
>JANOVJ010000164.1:0-3275 GCA_031417295.1 bacterium
GCGCTACTACGAAAGCATCGACCTGTTCGACGCTTACCACCCGCAGACGATCCTTGCGTACGGCATGAATGGCAAGGAACTGCCGGTATCGCACGGCGCGCCGCTGCGCCTTCGGGTAGAGCGGCAGCTGGGCTACAAGCACGCGAAATATCTGATGCGCATCGAGGTCGTCGATGCATTCAGCTCCCTGTTTGGTGGCAAGGGAGGTTTCTGGGAAGACCGGGGCTACGAGTGGTATGCAGGAATTTGATCAGAACGATTCCCGACCATGGCTCCACTCGAAAGTGTTCACACGGGGCGCAAAACGGTTGCCGTTAGTGAAGCGCCACCCGGTTCCGTCTTCTTTTCGCCCGCAGTGATGTTCGACCTCAACAGCCACCAAGCCGCCTCCGCCATCAGGGCAAGGCGTCATCTACTTTTCTGATTCATCAACAGGAGAAACACATGTCCGATACCAACTTCGCCCCACAGGCGCTCCCGCAGGGAAACCAATGGTTGAAGCCCTATTATTTTTCCCGCGCGGCATTTTCAGTCGCCTGGGTCGCCGCCGCGTTTACGCTCGGCAGGAGCGACTCTGCCGTCTCCGCTGCTTTGCTACTTGTCTATCCGGTTTGGGACGCTGCGGCCAATTTTGTCGACGCGACGCGCTATGGGGGATTGAAGAGGAACCCGACGCAGGCCCTCAATGTCGGCGTGAGCGCCGTGACGGCGGTGGCGGTCGGCGTAGCGCTCGGGATGAGCATGAATGCCGTGCTCGTCGTGTTTGGGATTTGGGCGGCTTTGGCGGGACTCTTTCAACTTGCGACGGCTGTGCAGCGCCGAAAAAGCCATGGGGCGCAATGGGCGATGATCCTTAGCGGCGCTCAGTCTGCGCTGGCGGGCGTCGTTTTCATCAAGCTGGCAAGCGGGCCCAAGGCACTCAGCATTGCCGACATCGCGCCCTACGCGGCGTTCGGTGCCTTCTATTTTCTCGTCTCTGCCATCTGGCTGACGCTGTCGGACACGCGGCGCCGCAAAGCCGCGCTCGTCAATGCTTGATCGGACCTGATGAGCAAGAATGTCAGACATTTCAGGTGGTAGCTCACGCCATGGGCCGCGCCCACCGTTCGCGATGCGCACGATCGGCAGATCGAATCCGCTTTTCACATGGCTGTGTGGAGATCACACTGTAGGGACGGTGCCCCCATCGATCACGTATTCCACACCCGTGATCGAAGCGGCGCGCGCCGAGACCAGAAAGGCAATCAGGTCGGCGACCTCGGTGGGCTTGGCCGGGCGGCCGAGCGGAATGCCGCCGAGCGATTGCATGACGATCTGCTTGCCGCCTTCGTAGTCGGTACCCGACTGCTCCGCAAGGCGCTGCGCCAGCCTGACCGACGCATCGGTCTCGATCCAGCCCGGGGCGACACGCACCACCCGGATGCCCTTGGGCGCCACCTCTTTCGAGAGGCTCTTGCTGTATGTGGACAGAGCTGCTTTGGCCGCCGCATACGCCGTGGTCGATTCGGGCAACGGCAGTTGACGCTGGATCGAACTGACGTGAACGATTACACCCGAGCCTTGTTCGATCATCAGCGGCAGCAGGGCCCGGTCGATGCGCACGGAACTCATCAGGTTCTGGTTCAGTGCCTTGAACCATTCGTCGTCGTCGAGGGCTTTGAAGCCACCGCCGGGCGCGCTCGATCCGCCGACCACGTTGACGATGATATCGACGCCGCGCAGTTGGCTCGCCACCGCCTGGGCGACCGCTGCACAGCCCTCAGCCGTCGAGACGTCGGCGGCAACGAAGAGCACACCGGCAGTCACTGCGCTGTCAGGCGCGGAGCGCGCCGTCGTGAGAATCTTGGCGCCCGCCGCGTGCAGCACAGCGACCACCGCCGCGCCGACTCCCTTGGTGCCGCCGGTCACGAGCGCGCGGCGGCCCTTCAGCTCCAGGTCGAAACTCACGGCGTGACCCGCAGCGACGCGATCTTGTCGCCCTCGAGCCCGAACGCATAGCGAAGGTCGACCGGGCTGCCGGGGAAGTTCCCGACGACATGGGCAGTGACCACGGTGAGGCCCGCTTCGGGCCTGGAGGCGAAGGGCTCGGTCGTGTAGCTGAACTTCAGCGATGTCTTGTCCTTCCACTCCTCGATGGCTGTGGTGCCTCGATGCGTTTGGCCCTCGTCCGTCACGATGGCGTTCTCGGTGAAGCAGCGCGCGACAGCGTCGCCGTCCTGCGAGTCGGCTGTGAAGTAAGCGGCGATGGGGCCTGGCAGTTTGATCGACATGTGAATCTCCTTTGAACTCGGAACGACGCTGTCTGCGTCGTCGACGTTCAGTACCCGGTCGCTCTCGCAGCGGCATGCGTTGCAGCCGGCGCAGGCAGCTTCGAGATCGCGGCGATCGCTTCGATGGCGCTGTCGATGTCCGGCGTGCTCACATCCAGGTGCGTCACCGCGCGAATCTCGCCGCGCACTTGGCCCATGCGCACGCCGCGCGACGCCAGCGCGTCCAGGAAGCTGTCGTTCGACCAGCCGGTATCGCGTGGGCTGAAGAAGACCATGTTGGTTTCGGGCCGAGGCGTCCGAACGGCGATGCCTTCGATCTGCATCAGCCCTTTCGCCAGTCGCTGTGCGTTGGCGTGGTCGTCGGCCAGTCGCGCGACGTGGTGGTCCAGCGCATGCAAGCACCCCGCCGCCGCGATGCCGGCCTGGCGCATCGCCCCGGCGAAGATGTGCTTGTAGCGCCGCGCTTCCGCGATGAAGGGCTTGCTGCCCGCCAGCACCGCGCCGATCGGCGCACCGAGGCCTTTCGTGAAGTCGAGCCACACGCTGTCGGCCGTGCTGGCGAATTCCGCTGCCGCCACGCCGGTGGCCACCACCGCGTTCATCAGGCGCGCGCCGTCCATGTGCGTCGCAAGGCCTTCCGCCTTTGCGAAGTTAGCGACCGCCTGCAGCTCGCCGAGGGTCCACACGGCCCCGCCACCGAAGTTGTGGGTTTGCTCGACGCAGACCAGCCGCGGTCGCGGCCCGTAGGGCATGGGTGCGGTGCGCAGCCGCTCGAGCGCGGCGCGCAGTTCGTCGCCACTGAAGATGCCGCGCTCGGTGACGATGGGCTCGACGTGAACCGCCGAACTGAAGGCGACGCCGGCCGACTCGGCGCGGATGATGTGGGCCATCCAGTCGGCCACCACCGCGTCTGCGGGCTGCGTGTACACCTTGATGGCGACGAAGTTGCACATCGTGCCGCCGGGAAACCACAGCGCCGCCTCCTTGCCGAGCAGCTCGGCCACG
>JANOVJ010000165.1:0-3459 GCA_031417295.1 bacterium
GGTGCGTTGCCCCCCCGGCACCCCGGCCGCGCGGTTTTACACCGTCCCCCGGGGGGGGGTGATGGTGGTGCCGCGGCTCGACCCCGGCCGCCACGCCGACCCACGCCAGTACCGCTATCCGGTGCGGCGCGCGATGCTGGAGTTCCCGGCCGGCAAGATCGACGCTGGCGAGCCGCCGTTCGACTGCGCGCTGCGCGAGCTGGCCGAAGAAACCGGCTACCGCGCCCGCGAATGGGCGCGCGCCGGCATCCTGCACAACGCGATTGCCTATTCGACCGAAGGCATCGAAGTCTGGTTCGCGCGCGGCCTGACGCTCGGCGAAAGGCATCTCGACGCGGGCGAGTTCGTCGATGTCGCCAGTGCGAGCGAAGACGAGTTGAACGCCCTCGCCGCGAGCGGCGAACTCACCGACGCCAAGACGCTGATCGGCTTGCTCTGGCTGGCCCGCTGGCGCGCCGGGCAGTGGCCGTTGCAGTGGCGCCCGGCGCCGTAGTCGCGCACTGCCGATAATGCAAGCATGAAGGTCCTGAACCTGCGCTGCCCGCAAGACCACCGCTTCGAAGGCTGGTTCGCCTCCGACGAGGACGAGGCCTCGCAGCGCGAGCGCGGCTTGCTCACCTGCCCGCTGTGCGGCGACAAGGACGTGCAGCGCCTGCCCAGCGCGCCGCGACTGAACCTCGGCGCAACCAACGCCCCGGCCGAGGCGATCGCCTTGCCGGCGCCCGGCGACTTGCAGGCCCAATGGCTGCGCGCCGTGCGGCAGATGATGGAGCGCACCGAAGACGTCGGCGGGCGCTTTGCCGAAGAGGCGCGCCGCATCCACTACGGCGAGGTGCAGCAACGTGGCATCCGCGGCCAGGCCTCGCCGAGCGAGGCCGAGGCCCTGCGCGACGAAGGCATCGAGGTGATGGCGCTCGCGCTGCCCGCGGCGTTGAAAGGAACGGTGCAGTGAGCCTCGCGCCGACCGCCGCGGATCGCCGGTTCAGAGCACGCGCCCCGGATTCATCCGTCCCTGGGGATCGAGCGCACCCTTGATCGCGCGCATCAGCGCCAGCGCCACGGGCGACTTGCGTTGCGCCAGCTCGTCGCGCTTCAAGGCGCCGATGCCGTGCTCGGCCGAGATCGATCCGCCGCAGCGGCCCACCGCGTCGTAGACCAGGGTGTTGACCGCGTGCTCGTGCTCGCGCAGAAAGTCGGCTGCGGCCATGCCGAGCGGCGCCTGCACGTTGTAGTGCAGGTTGCCGTCGCCGAGGTGACCGAACGAGACCAGCCGGATGCCCGGGAAGACCTGCATCAGTGCTGTGTCGGTGGCGGCCACAAATTCGGCGATGCGTGAGATCGGCAACGCAATGTCGTGCTTCACGTTCGGGCCCTCTTCGGCCTGCGCCAGCGGGATGGCTTCGCGCAGATGCCACATCGCCTTCGACTGCGCGACCGTCTCGGCTACCGCAGCGTCGGCGATCAGGCCGCGTTCGAGCGCAGCCTCGAGCAGGCCCTCGAACAGGCCGCGCGCATGGGCTTCGCTCTCGTTGTCGGACTGTTCCAACAGCACCGTCCACGGCGTGGCCGGGTCGGTTGCCAGCGGCTGGCGCAACTGCGGAAAGTGCCGCGCCACCAGCGTCAGCGAGAACGCGTTCATCACCTCGAACCCGGTCAGCCCGGCGCCGAGCCGCGCCTGGGCCAGTTGCAACAACTCGGTGGCCGCGGCCAGCGACGCACACGCGGCCAGCGCCGTCATCCGCGCCGCGGGTAGCGGGCTGAGCTTGAGCGTGGCAGCGGTGATCACGCCCAGCGTGCCCTCGCTGCCGATGTAGAGGTCGCGCAGCGCATAGCCGGTGTTGTCCTTGCGCAGCCCTGACAGCCCGTCCCAGACCTCGCCACCGGCCGTCACCACTTCAAGCCCCAGACACAACTCACGCGCATTGCCGTAGCGCAGCACCTGGGTACCGCCGGCGTTCGTTGCCAGGTTGCCGCCGATGGTGCAGCTGCCCTCGGCCGCGAGCGAGAGCGGGAACAACAAGCCCTGCGCGGCGGCCGTTTCCTGCACCGTTTGCAACACGCAGCCGGCCTCGGCGGTGAGCGTGAGGTTGGCCGGGTCGATGCTGCGGATGCGGTTGAGGCGGGCCAGGCTCAGCAGCACCTGGGTCCCGCTCGCATCCGGCACCGAGCCGCCGACGAGGCCCGTGTTACCGCCCTGCGGCACGATGCTGGCGCCGTGCGCGGCGCAGGCGCGCAGCACGGCGGCCACTTCGGCGGTGCTGCCCGGCCGCACCACCGCAAGCGCCCGGCCCCGATACCGTTTGCGCCAGTCCAGCTCCCAGGCCGACAGGTCGCCTTCAGTGAGAGCCTGCGCCGAGCCGACGGCCGCCGCCAGGGCTTGCAGCAGGGCACTCACTGTTCGGCAGCGCCCACCGGCGCATGACGCAGCCGCCACCGCACATGCAGCGCGCAGGCGACGAACAGCGTCAGGCACAGCACCACCTCGATCGAGCCGAGCAAGCGGCCCATGCCACGCTCGCTGGCGGCGCGCACCACGCCTTCGATGAAGTAAAGCCAGACGAACAGCGACACCCAGCGGTAGGTGTACATCCGGTTGCGCAGCAGCCCGGCCAGCGGCAGGAACAGCGGCAGCACCTTGAGCGCCAGCCAGCCGCTGCCGGTGGGCGCGAGCCAGAGTTCCCACGCCAGGCCGAGCACGATCAGGCCGACCAGGCTGCCCACCGCCAGGGCGCGCGACCAGGCCACGGGAGCGGGCAGGGGCGTCGGCGGGGCGATGGCGATGGGTGGTGAGATGGACATGCTGGCTATGATGCCAGCAATGAAATTCCAGACCATGCCTTGAAGCGCATCGCCTTTGTGGTCGTGGGTCGCGTGCCCGGACTAGTCGGGTGCCCGGACTTGATCAACGGTGCACAGGAGAAGTTCGACGTCTGCATTGTTCGCGTAGATCGGTCTTGCAAAGGCGCGCCCGGACAGGCCCCTCCGCTTCATCGCTGGCGGTCGGCGCTGCGCGCCGACTACCCTGCGATGCTCAGGCTCGTGGCCCGTCGCCGAACTCGCTGCGTTCGCTGCGCTCACTCTGCTCAAACATCCGCGACGAGTCAGTTTACGAATCGCGCTGCGCGCGAGGCCACGAGCCTTCCGCTTCTCGGCGCCATCGAGGCGCTGCGTGGCCTGTCCGGGCGCGCCTTTGCAAAGAGGCAACTGGTGTTCTCGACCAGAAGAGACCACCGTAGAGCGCGGTGGGCGGTGCCCGCTGGGGGCGATCTGTGGGGCGGCGAGGAGCGCAGGATTGGGGTCGGCGTGCGCAGCACGCTTCGTAAGCTGACTCGTCGCAACTGTTTGAGCGCAGAGAGCGCAGCGAACGCAGCGAGTTTTGCGACGCGACCCCTGGCCGAGCACCACTGCGTTGTCGTCGCAAAGCGCCGACCGCCCAAGTGTGAGCCCCCAGCGGGCACC
>JANOVJ010000166.1:0-3605 GCA_031417295.1 bacterium
TCGGCGAACGCAACCCGAACGAGTTGCCCGACGCGCCTGTGTTGCGCTGAGGCCAGTCACTCACACCGCGGGCATCGAGCCCGCAGCGCTCGCCATCGCCTGCGCTGGTCGATCCCCGTTCCGGGGCCCCTCGCCCTTCGCTTCGGCTCTTATTTCTTGCGAAACTTGCGCAGCGCCGCGATCTGCGCCGCCATCGCCGCGAATTCGCCTTGCGCCTTGGCCAGGTCGATGTCGGTCTTGGCGTTGCGCATCGCTTCCTCGGCCAGCTTGCGGGCCTCGGTGGCCTTGGCTTCGTCGAGGTCGTGGCCGCGGATCGCGGTGTCGGCGAGTACCGTCACCGAGCCCGGCTGGACTTCAAGAATGCCGCCAGCGACGAAGACGAACTCTTCTTCGCCGTTGTCGGCCCGCTCGATGCGCACCGCGCCCGGCTTGATGCGCGTGATCAGCGGCGTGTGGCGCGGCAGGATGCCGAGTTCGCCCTCTTCGCCCGGCAGCGCAACGAACTTCGCTTCGCCGGAAAAGATGCTCCCTTCGGCGGAGACGACGTCGACGTGAATGGTGGCCATGGCGGTCTCGGTGTGCGGGTGAAGAAGGTTCGGGAAGTGCAAGCGAACGGGGTGCCGGCCAGAAGATCGGCCCGGCGCGCGCCGATCACTGCATCTTCTTCGCCTTCTCGAAGGCCTCGTCGATCGTGCCGACCATGTAGAAGGCCTGCTCGGGCAGCGCGTCGCACTCGCCGTTGACGATCATCTTGAAGCCGCGGATCGTTTCCTTCAGCGGCACGTACTTGCCCGGCGAGCCGGTGAAGACTTCGGCGACGTGGAACGGCTGGCTCAGGAAGCGCTGGATCTTGCGCGCGCGGCCCACCGCCAGCTTGTCTTCCGGGCTCAACTCGTCCATGCCCAGAATCGCGATGATGTCGCGCAGTTCCTTGTAGCGCTGCAACGTGGCTTGCACCGCGCGAGTCGTGGTGTAGTGGTCTTCGCCGACGACGTGCGGATCGACCTGGCGGCTGTTCGAGTCGAGCGGATCGACCGCCGGGTAGATGCCGAGCGAGGCAATGTCGCGCGAGAGCACAACGGTCGCGTCGAGGTGGGCGAAGGTGGTGGCCGGCGACGGGTCGGTCAAGTCATCTGCCGGCACGTAGACGGCCTGGATCGAGGTGATCGAGCCGACCTTGGTCGAGGTGATGCGCTCTTGCAAGCGGCCCATTTCCTCGGCCAGCGTCGGCTGGTAGCCCACCGCCGACGGCATCCGGCCCAGCAGCGCCGAGACTTCGGTGCCGGCGAGCGTGAAGCGGTAGATGTTGTCGACGAAGAACAGCACGTCGCGGCCTTCGTCGCGGAACGACTCGGCGATCGTCAGGCCGGTGAGTGCCACGCGCAAGCGGTTGCCCGGCGGCTCGTTCATCTGGCCGTAGACCATCGACACCTTCGACTCCGGCAGATTCTCGAGGTTGACGACGCCCGACTCGGCCATCTCGTGATAGAAGTCGTTGCCCTCGCGGGTGCGCTCGCCCACGCCAGCAAACACCGAGAGGCCGCTGTGCGCCTTGGCGATGTTGTTGATGAGCTCCATCATGTTCACAGTCTTGCCCACGCCGGCGCCGCCGAACAGGCCGACCTTGCCGCCCTTGGCGAACGGGCAGATCAGGTCGATCACCTTGATGCCGGTTTCGAGCAGTTCCTGCGACGGGCTCAGTTCGTCGTAGCTCGGCGCCTTGCGGTGGATCGAGGCCGTCAGGTCGCTGTTGACCGGGCCGCGCTCGTCGATCGGCGAGCCCAGCACGTCCATGATGCGGCCGAGCGTGGCCTTGCCGACAGGCACCATGATCGGGTTGCCGGTGTTGGTGACCATCAGCCCGCGGCGCAGGCCGTCGGACGAGCCGAGCGCAATGGTGCGCACCACGCCGTCGCCGAGCTGCTGCTGGACTTCGAGCGTCAGCTCGGTGCCTTCGAGCTTGAGCGCGTCATAGATGTGGGGCATCTTGTCGCGCGGGAACTCAACGTCCACCACGGCGCCGATGCACTGAACGATCTTGCCTTGTGCCATTTTTGAAATCCTCTGAACGGTATTCGAATTGATGCGAAGGGATCAGCCGCTGATGGCGGCGGCGCCGCCCACGATTTCGGAGAGTTCCTTCGTGATCGCGGCCTGGCGCGTCTTGTTGTAGACGAGCTGGAGTTCGGCGATCAGGTTGCCGGCGTTGTCGGTCGCGGCCTTCATAGCCACCATGCGCGCCGATTGCTCGGAGGCCATGTTCTCGGCCACCGCCTGGTAGACCAGCGCTTCGAGGTAGCGCGTCAGCAATTCGTCGATCACGCGCGCCGGGTCGGGCTCGTAGATGTAGTCCCAGGCGTACTGCGACTTTTCCTCGGCCGACTGCTGCAAGTGCTCGCCGGTCAACGGCAGCATCTGCTCGATCTTCGGCTCCTGCGTCATCGTGTTGATGAACTTCGTGAAGCACAGGTACACGGTGTAGATCTTGCCTTCGACAAACGCGTCGAGCATGACCTTGACCGGACCGATCAGCTTGTCGAGCTGCGGCGCATCGCCGAGCTGCACGGCGTGGCTCATCACCCGGGCCCCGATGCGGTTCAGGAAGGCATTCGCCTTGTTGCCGATCGCCACCATGTGGACGCTGCCGCCGGCCTGCTGCACGTCGCGCATGCGGTTCGTCACAGCACGCAAGACGTTGGTGTTCAAGCCACCGCACAAGCCCTTGTCGGACGTGACGACGATGAACCCGACGTTCTTCGGCGCCTCGATCTTGCGCATGTAGGGCGAGCGGTACTCCGGGTTCGCCCCCGCCAGATTGGCCGTGATGTTGCGGATCTTGTCGGCATACGGCCGGGCCGAACGCATCCGTTCCTGCGCCTTGCGCATCTTCGACGCGGCCACCATTTCCATGGCCTTGGTGATCTTCTTCGTGTTCTCGAAGCTCTTGATCTTGCCGCGCAGTTCCTTGCCGACCGCCATGTCAGTGCTCCTGGCGGGTCAAGCGAAGGATTTCTTGAACGCGGCGGCGGCCGCCGTCATCTCTTCCTCGGCCGCCTTGTCCATCGCCTTGTCGGCTTCGAGCTTGGCCAGCAACGGCGCGTGGCTGGCCTTCAGGTGTTGGTGGAAGCCATGCTCGAAGGCGAGGATTTTCTTCACCTCCACTTCGTCCATGTAGCCCTTGTTCACCGCGAACAGCGTCGCGGCCATCAGGCTGATCGGCAGCGGCGAGTACTGCGCCTGCTTGAGCAGTTCGGTCACCCGGGCGCCGCGGTCGAGCTGCTTGCGGGTGGCCGCATCCAGGTCGGACGCGAACTGTGCGAACGCGGCCAGTTCGCGGTACTGCGCGAGGTCGGTACGGATGCCGCCGGACAGGCCCTTGACGAGCTTGGTCTGCGCCGCACCGCCGACCCGCGACACCGAAATACCGGCGTTGATGGCGGGGCGGATGCCGGCGTTGAAGAGCGAGGTTTCCAGAAAGATCTGGCCGTCGGTGATCGAGATCACGTTGGTCGGCACGAAGGCCGAGACGTCGCCTGCCTGCGTCTCGATGATCGGCAGCGCCGTCAGCGAACCGGTCTTGCCCTTGACTTCACCCTTGGTGAACT
>JANOVJ010000167.1:0-2777 GCA_031417295.1 bacterium
GCCAGGAGAACTGACGAAACAGCCGCCGCATGCCGTTGCGGCTGCGCTCGATGGCGGGATAGTGCTCGGTGTACGACCCCTCCAGATAGCTCTGTGCCACCAGCCCCGGGCCGCCATGGCCAGGGCCGATGACGACCATCATGTTCAGATCGTTGTTCTTGATCAGCCGGTTCAGGTGAACGTAGAGCAGGTTGAGCCCCGGCGTCGTCCCCCAGTGCCCCAACAGACGCGGCTTGACGTGTTCGAGCTTCAGCGGCGTTTCGAGCAGCGGGTTGTCTTGCAGGTAGATCTGGCCCACCGACAGGTAGTTGGCCGCACGCCAGTAGGCGTCCATCTGGTGCAGGAGTTCGGGGCTCAGGGCGTCAGGCATGGCGGGCTCCGGTGTGAGAGGCATTCACGTGAGCGACCCTGGCGCCACTGCCGCGGCGGACGGCCACGGGTCTTGCATGGCCTCAATGCCCCGTCGCATCACCCGTTCGGCCGGCTTCGAAGAGGACCCAGGCGCGCCGCTCCGTCTCGTCGATCCAGACCTCGATGAAGCTGGCGCTGGCGATGTCGCGATGCTCGTCACACACCTTGTGGGCCTCGCGCAGCCGGGTGGCCACGGTCTTGTTGTCTTCGCACCGCTCGGCGAGCATGTCCGAAGGCTCCACGCAATCGGCGTCAACCGAGGTGCCCGTTGCCGCTCCCTCGGGCTGCGCGCTTCCTGATTTGCAGGCTTGTTCACGGAAGTCCATTCGTTTCGATGCGCCGGGGCGGGCAAGGCGTTGACAACGCGCTGCCGGCCGATGCCCGCAGCCTAGGCACGGGCCGCCCGGGGGTCTGTGCGACAGCGCACGGTCGGCAGCGCCTGCCGCGCGACAGCCGGCGTCGGGCGGGCAGGCGTGCAGCGTGGCCAGAGCGCGGTCAGAGCCGGTTCGCGCGCCGGGCCTGCTCGGTCAGTTCCGCACGGAAGTCTGGATGAGCAATGCCGATCAGCTCCCGTGCCCGCTGCCCGGCCGACTTGCCGCGCAACTGCGCCACGCCGTATTCCGTAACCACGTAGTCGACGTCGTTCTTGCTCGTGCTCACGTGCGTGCCCGGCGCGAGCGAAGGCACGATGCGTGAAAGGGTGTCGCCCTTCGCCGTGGACGGCAAGACGATGAAGGCCTTGCCGCCACGCGAGCGGTTGGCGGCACGCACGAAGTCGGTCTGCCCGCCGGTGCCCGAATACGGCGCATGGCCCAGGCTTTCGGAACCGCACTGCCCCAGCAGGTCGATCTGCAAGGTGGCATTGATCGCGACCAGGTTGTCGTTTCTTCCGGCCAGCGCCGGATCGTTGGTGAAGTCCACCGGATGGATTTCGAGCGCCGGGTTACGGTCCATGAAGCGGTAGAGCTTGCCGGAGCCGAGGGCGAAGGTCGCCACCATCTTGCCCGGCAGGTAGTTCTTGCGCCGGTTGGTGACGGCGCCGCTTTCCACCAGCGTGAGAATGCCGTCGCCGATCATCTCGGTGTGGATGCCGAGATCGTGCTTGTGGGTGAGCTGCATCACCACCGCGTCGGGGATGCCGCCGTAGCCGATCTGCAGCGTCGAACCGTCGGCAATCAGGTCGGCCACATGCTTGCCGATCGCCTCTTGCACCGGGCCGATCTTCGGCAGCCCGACTTCGAGCACCGGCTCGCTGCTTTCGACCAGCGCCGTGACCTGCGAGATGTGGACGTGGCAGTTGCCGAAGGCAAACGGCACGTGGGGGTTCACCTCCAGCACCACCGCGCGCGCCCGGGCGATCGCCGCCAGGGTGTAGTCGGTGCCCAGGCTGAGGGCGAAATAGCCATGGGCGTCCATCGGCGAGGCGATGCTGAACACCACGTCGGCGGGAACGTGGCCGCGCTCGATCAGGCTCGGGATCTCGGAGAAGTAGTTGGGAGTGAAATCGATCCAGCCCGCCTGCCCGCCGGCCCGCGTGGCCGCGCCGTAGAAGAAGGCGACGTGGCGAACATGGTCTACCGTGGCGGCGTCGATGTAGGCGTACTTGCGCAGCGCCAGAATCTGCGCCACCTTGACGTCGTGGAAGTCGTGGCGCTGCTCCGACAGCGCCGTCAGCAGGGCCGGCGGCTCGCCGACGCCGGTGGGCACGACGATCGTGTCGCCATTGCGCACCTGGCGCACCGCCTCTGCGGCGGGCATTCGCTTTTGCAGGTACTGCGCCTGGTTCGTCATGGCCTCGCTCCTTGGCACTTTGGGGACGGCAGGCGCCGACCCGATTCACCGGGATCCCGGTGCGCTCCCCTTTTGGGCTTGAATGCGCCGCAGCGTGCGCCAGCGCACGGACGAGCCGACCATTCCCGAACAAGTATCCAACCGTGCAGCCCTGCGCCCCTCTTGGCAATGCGGCGACAGCTTTACCGATCTTCGCCAGGCCCATCGAACGGAGGCAGAGCATGGCACACACAACACGCAGCGCCCGCATCACCGGACCGGTCACCTACATCGGAAGCGCTGGGCATCGAGACAGCATTCCGCTGGGACCGTGCCTGGTCGAGCAGTCCGACGGTCGAGTGATCGACATTGTCTGGGGCGCCAACGGCCAGAAGTCGGCCGCCCTTTCGCCCGAAGACATGGAAGAGGCCGAGAACTGCGGCCACCTGGTGCTGCTCGCCTAGCGGCCACCATCGCTACGACAGCACGCGCCGGTCGGCACAAGATGAGCGCAAGACTCCAGCCCCTGCGGTCGGCCGTCGCCGTGGTGTTCGGCGCACTGGCACTGCTGGCCGCGGCCCGAGCCGAGTCGCGGG
>JANOVJ010000168.1:0-5550 GCA_031417295.1 bacterium
CGTCGCGCCAGGTCGACAGGATCACCGCGCCTGGCGTCACCACGTGCGCAGGCACACGCATGCCCACCTGGTAGCCGATGGACATCCAGCGCGGCGGGTTGCTGCGCGCCACGTAGACCACCTCGTGGCCGTCGAGCACGCTCACGTTGACTGTCTCGCCGCACTGCATCGACACGCGCTGGATGAAGGGTTGCACCAGCCGCGGCAGGCGTGCCGCGCCGAGGTAGCTCTGGCCCAGGCGCAGCACGCGCGGCGCGAGCCAGAAGTGCTTGCCGTCGGTGGCGGCGTAGCCGAAATGGGCCAGGCTCAGCAGGTAGCGCCGCGCCGCCGTGCGCGTGATGCCGGTGCGCTCGGCGGTCTCGCTCGGCGTGAGGCGCGGGTGGTCGTCGTCGAAGGCCTCGATCACGCGCAGGCCCTTGCCCAGGCCTTCGATCAGGTCCTTGCTGTCGATGGGAAAAACCGCTTCGTCCATGTTGCCCGCCGACTAGGGAAAACCCACGATAAGAGCGGTGGTCGCTCGCTGCGCGCGATCATCGCGCAGATCGCCGGAGTGCGCCTTGTGGCGAACCCTGGCGCCCCCTATGGTTCGGCCACTCGCCAACAGACGACCCGGACGAACGCCCCGTTTCATGATGAACATTTCCGGCAGCACCCGCGTCTTCCTCATCCTCGGCGACCCCGTCGCCCAGGTGCGCGCGCCCGAACTCTTCAACCACCTGTTCCGCAAGCACGGCGTCGATGCGCGGCTGGTGCCGGCGCATGTGAGCCGCGACGACTTCGCCAGCTTCGCCCGCCATGCGCTGACGGCACGCAACATCGAAGGGCTGTGGCTGGCGATCCCGCACAAGACGGCAATGGTCGAACTGCTCGACCGCTGCGACCGCCTTGGCACAGCAGCCGGCGCGGTGAACGCGGCCCGGCGCAGCGCCGACGGCGGCATCGAAGGCGCGTTGTTCGACGGCGTCGGCTTCGTCAAAGCCCTGGACCAGTTCGCTATCGCGGTGCCCGGCCAACGGGCGCTGGTGGTCGGCGTCGGCGGTGGCGGTGTCGCCATCGCGGCCTCGCTGGCCGCGCGCGGGGTGGCGCATCTGGCGCTGTTCGACAGGGCGCCCGGCCGCACGCAGGCGGTTGCGAAGCGCCTGGGCGCCGAGTTCGGCATCGATGTGCTTGCCGCTGAGTCCTCCGATCCGGCCGGCTTCGACCTCGTCGTCAACTCGACGCCGCTGGGCCTGAAGCCCGGCGACCCGCTGCCCTTCGACGTGGCGCGGCTCGATGCCGGCGCAGCGGTGATCGACATCCTGATGAAGAACCAGCCCACGCCGCTGCTGCGCGCCTGCCACGCCCGCGGCATCACCGCGCACCCGGGCTTCGAAATGCTGGTGCAGCAGGTTCCCGAGTACCTTTCGTTCTTCGGCTTCGACGCGATTGCGAAGGCCGTCCAAGCCGATTCCACCGAAGTGCGCGCGCTGTTCACGGCGCCCTGAGTTTTCCGTTCCGCTCGTCAGTTCACACCGCCACCCCAGGAGACAAACACAATGAACGCATTCCGTCGCACCTTGCTCGCCGCCGCTGTCGCCACCACGCTCGCGGCGGCCGGCGGCCTGGCCCAAGCGCAGGCCACGATCAAGATCGCCAGCATCCAGGAGTTGTCAGGCGGCGGCGCGACCGTCGGCACCAACTTCAAGAACGGCATGGACATGGCGATCAAGGAGATCAACGCCGCCGGCGGCATCCTGGGCAAGAAGATCGAGGTCACGCACTCCGACACGCAAAGCACGCCCGGCGTCGCCAAGGGCCTGGCGCAAAAGGCGGTGGACGACGGCGCATTCGCCGTCTTCGGCCCCGGCTTCTCGGGCTCGATGATCGTCAGCATGGCCGAGACGCGGCGCGCCGAGGTGCCCAACTTCACCGGCGCCGAAGCCGCATCGATCACGGCGCAAGGCAACACGTATGTGTTCCGCACCAGCTTCGGCCAGGCGACCTCGATGCCCAAGGTGGCGCGCTACATCGCCAACAACGTGAAGGCGAAGACGGTCGCGGTGATCTACGTCAACAACGACTTCGGCAAGGGCGGGCGCGACATGGTCACGAAGGCGCTGACCGAGCTCGGCGTGAAGGTCGTGGCCGACATTTCCACCGACGCCGGGCAGGTCGACTTCTCGGCCCCGGTGCTGAAGGCCAAGCAAAGCAATGCCGATGCGATCTTCGTCTACACCAACGAGGAAGAGTCGGCCCGCGCACTGCGCGAGCTGCGCAAGCAGGGCGTGACCAAGCCGATCGTCGGCGAGACCACGCTGACGGGGCAGAAGGTGATCGAGCTCGCCGGTGAAGCCGCGAATGGCGCGGTCGCGCACGTGGGCCTGACGGTAGACGCGCCGAACCCGCTGATGCTCAAGTTCAAGGCCAACTTCTACCGTGAGTACAAGTACATCCCCGACCACAACGGCATCAAGGGCTACATCGCGGTCTACATGATGAAGGCCGGGATCGAGAAGGCCGGCAAGATCGACCGCGCGGCGATGAACAAGGCGCTGCACGGGCTGACGATCACCGCCGCGAAGGAGCCCGGCATCCTGCTCGACGTGACCATCGACGAGAAAGGCGACCTCGACCGCGAGAGCTTCCTGGTCGAGGTGAAGAACGGCAAGCAGGATGTCAAGGAAGTGCTGCCAGCGCTGGGCAAGAAGTCGTAGAGCGCGCCACCGCGCCGATCAGACCGCGTTGCCCTCGCCTGCGCCCAAGCGTTGGCGCGGGGCCGCCGCATCCGACACTGGAGACACCGATGACCGACTTCCTGCAACTGCTGCTGTCCGGCATCACCACCGGCAGCATCTACGCCCTGGCCGCGCTCGGCTTCACGCTGCTGTGGCAGGCCTCGGGCACGATCAACTTCGCGCAGGGCGAGTTCGTGATGCTGCCGGCGTTCATCATGCTGGGTTTCAACAGCCTGGGTTTGCCGCTGCTGCTGTCGTTCGCCGCGACCTGCCTGGTCTCGGTGCTGGTACTCGGCTGGGGCTTCAAGCGCGGCCTCGTCGACCCGCTGCTGCGCTTCGGGCTGATGCCGATCGTGGTCGCGACCATCGGCCTGTCGATCGCGATGCGCAACGGCGTGCGCGCCGGCTACAGCGCCGAAGCGCACCCCTTCCCCAGCCTGTTCCCGGAAACGCTGTTCAACATCGGCGGCGTCACGGTCACGCTGGCCGAGATCGGCACGCTGGCGCTGGCACTCGCGCTGGTGCTGGCGACGCAGGCCTTCCTCGGCAAGACCGTCACCGGCCGCGCGATGCAGGCGGTGGCGCAGAACACCGAAAGCGCCACCGTGCTCGGCATCAACGTGCCGCGGATGATCTTCTACACCTTCGCCATCAACGCCATCCTCGCCTGCGCCGCGGCGCTGCTCGTCACGCCGACGTACCTGGCCAAGTTCGACATGGGCGAGTCGCTCGGCACCAAGGCCTTCTTCGCCGCGATCATCGGCGGCTTCAACAACTCGCGCGGCGCGCTGCTCGGTGGCGTGATCGTGGGCGTGTGCGAGAACCTGGCCGCGGCCTACATCTCGCCGGCCTACAAGGATGCCGTGGCGCTGGTGATCTTCATGCTCGTGATCCTGTTCAAACCACAGGGTCTGCTGGGCAAGAAGGTCGAGAGAAAAGTCTAGGGCCGGGGACAACACCATGAAAAAGACAAACCTCATCGGCCTGGTCGCGATCCTGGCGTTGCTGCTCGCGGTGCCGCCGCTGCTGAAGAGCTACGGCATCTACCTGTTCACGACCTGGCTGGTCTACATCATCGCCAACATGGGGCTGAACCTGACAGTCGGCTACGCGGGGCAGAAGTCGCTCGGACACGCCGCCTTCTTCGGCATCGGCGCCTACACGGTGGCGATACTGATGAAGGCCGGCATCAGCTTCTGGCTCGGAGTGCCGATCGCGATGCTCGGCTGCTTCGTCATCGGCCTCGGCCTGGGCTTCCCGGCGTTGCGGGTGCAGACCATCTACCTCGCCTTCGCGACGCTGGGCTTCAACACCGCCGTCTGGCTGGTGATGCGCAACGAAGAGTGGCTCACGGGCGGCACCTTCGGCATCAACAACATCGCGCGGCCGTCGCTCTTCGGCTTCAGCCTGGAAGGCGCGTTGGCGTACTACTACTTCGTGCTCGCGGTGGCGCTGGTGCTCGGCTTCCTGCTCTTCAGGTTGCTCGGCTCGCCGTGGGGCAAGGCCTTCACCGCGCTGCGCGACAACCCGATCCGCGCCGAGAGCTTGGGGCTGAACATCCAGGCCTACACGCTGCTGTCGTTCGCCATCGGCGCGGTGTATGCCGGCGTGGCGGGCGCGCTGTTCGCTTCATTGGTGCAGTTCATCGAGCCGGCGCCGTTCACGGTCGGCGCCTCGATCATGATGTACCTGTTGGTCGTGGTCGGCGGGCCGGGTTACTTCTTCGGGCCGGTGCTGGGCTCGGCGGTGGGCGTGCTGCTGCCCGAGTGGCTGCGCTTCGCGCAGGGCTGGTACCTGTTCGTGTTCGGCAGCGCAGTCGTGCTGTTGATGCTGTGGCTGCCCGAAGGCTTGCTGAGCATTCCGGACCGCATCAAGGCGCGGCGCTTGTCGCGTGAGGCCTCGGCGGCACGCGCCGCATCGGCCAAAGCCATCGGAGCCTGAAATGACCACCCCCACGCTCACTTCATTCACTGCCCCCGAGGGGGCGCAGGCCTCCCTTGGGGCGGCCCGGCGGGAGCCTGACATGGCCACACCGCTACTCAAAGTCAGCGGCCTGAAGAAGGCCTACGGCGCGATCCAGGCGGTCGGCGGCGTGTCGTTCGAGGTGATGCCGGGGGAGATCTTCGGCGTCATCGGCCCCAACGGTTCCGGCAAGACGACGATGTTCAACAGCGTGCTCGGGCAGATCAAGCCCGACGCCGGCTCGATCGAACTCAACGGCAAGGACATCGCCGGATTGAGCCCGCTGGAACTGAACCGCCGCGGCGTCGGGCGCACCTTCCAGACCTTGCAGGTGTTCGGCAAGATGACGGTGCGCGACAACCTGATCGTCGCCGCACAGGAACACATCGGCAGCATGGCCAGCCGCATGTTCTCGCCCGGCGATTCGGGCCTGGGGCCGAAGGCCGACGCGCTGATCGATCAGTTCCGCATCCGCCACGTGGCCGAGAAGAAGGCCGGCGAGTTGAGCTACGGCCAGCAGAAGCAGGTCGACATCGCGATGGCCTTCATGAGCGAGCCCGACCTGGTGCTGCTCGACGAGCCCTGCGCGGGGGTCAATCCGAGCCTGGTCGGCGGCATCAGCACCTTGCTCAAGGAGTTGAACAAAACCCGCAAGGGCAGCTTCGTCGTCATCGAACACAACATGGATTTCGTGATGGACCTGTGCCACCGCATCCTGGTGATGGTCGAGGGCAAGGTGCTGGCCATCGGCACGCCGGCCGAGATCCGGGGCAACAAGCAGGTGCTCGATGCCTATCTGGGGAGCTGACGTGCGTGTGCACACCGCCCCCACCCCCGCCCACCCCCCCCCGGGGGGGGAGGGGACGGCCCAGCC
>JANOVJ010000169.1:0-1817 GCA_031417295.1 bacterium
ATCGGCCGCCGCCTGCTGGCGCGGCTGCGCCTGGGCGGCTTCCTGCTCGACAGCACGGCCTGGCAACAGCAGGCCGACACTGGCTGGCTGAAGCGCCTGCCGCCCGACGACAAGCCCTACCTGCCGCTGCCCAGCATCCATGCCGAGGCGGCCAAGGTGCGCAATGGCGTGCTCTCGCTGCTGCACCTCGGCAAGATGCCGACCGAGACCGAGGTCGCACTCGCCACCGTGTATTTCCTGGCCGACCGAGCTGTCAGTGGCGAGACCTTCATGCCCTCGGGCGGCCTGAGCCTGGAGCGCTCGATCACCGAGCGTGAACTCTTCGGCAGCGCCAAGCGAGAGCGGCTGGAGATGCTGCGCGGCCGCACGGTGTGGCTGATCGGCGAGCACCTGGTGGAGTACATGGCCGAGGCGGCGCGGCAACTGGTGGCCGAGTGCCACGTCGGCCGCGTCGTGCTGCTGACGCGCAGCGAAGCCGGCGCCGCCGCGGTGCGCGCCGCGCTGCGCGACGTGCCGGCCGACCTGCTGCACGCCGCCGCCGTGGGCGACGACCTGGAATCCGGCATCGACGCCGCGCTGCGCCAGCATGGCTACCCGGCCACGATCGTCAGCACGCCGTTCGAGCCGCTGCCGGCCAAGCTGCTCGGTGGCGACGCGGCCAGCACGCTTGACGCCGCTGAGTTCAGGCAGATGGTGCAGGAACAGTTCACGCACCACTTCCGCGTCGCCCGCAAGGCGAGCCTGATCGACGGCACGCAACTGGTGCTGGTGACGCCCGACGTGCAGGCCGGCGCCGACCCCACGGGCGCCGCCTTCGCGATGGCCAACTTCGTCAAGACCACGCTGCACGCCTTCACCGCCACGCTGGCGGTGGAGAACGAGCGCCTGGTGCACGACGTGCCGGTGAACCAGATCAACCTGACCCGCCGCGCCCGCAGCGAAGAGCCGCGCAACGAGGCCGAGCACCAAGAGGAAGTGCGCCGCTTCGGCCGCGCCGTGCTGCTGGCCGGCGCGCCGCTGCCCGACGCGGAGGATTCGCGCTACCGCTCGCGCATTTACCGGGGGATGGCGATCACGGTGTAACGGGTTGGCGGCTCGGGGGCGCGGCAGACCCGCGCTTGCGCCTTGTAATTGATTGAGGTACATTGCTATTCGTCGCATAGCATTGGTCGCCGATGATCCGGACGTTCAAGCACAAGGGCCTAGAGCGATTCTTCACGAAGAGCGACTACCGTGGCATTCCTGCCCAGAACGCGGCGCGCATCGAGCGCATTCTCGATCGGCTCGATGCGAGCGCGAAGCCAGGCGATATGGACTTGCCGGGCTATCGCTTCCACCCGTTGAAGGGGGCGCGGGCAGGCGAGTTCGCCGTGAGCGTTTCGGGCAACTGGCGCTTGACGTTCCGCTTCGATGGCGAAGATGCCATCGACGTGAACCTTGAGGACGATCACTGAGGTATGACCATGAAGTCGCTACGCAACCCGAGCCGCCGGCCGACGCATCCAGGCGCCGTCCTGCGCGAGGACGTGCTGCCGGGCCTTGACATCACGCAGGGCCGGCTCGCCCAGCTGCTGGGCGTGAGCCGCCTCACCGTGTCGCAACTGCTGCACGAGCACCGCACGCTGTCGCCCGACATGGCGATGCGCCTGGAAAAGCTGATCGGCGCCAGTGCGGAAAGCTGGCTGCGGATGCAGGAGGCGGTGGACCTGTGGGAAGCGCGCCAGCAGCCTGAACGGTTCGCAACGATCAAGCGCTTGCCGGCTTCGGTCTCGGCCTGAGAACACCGCCGCGGCGCGGCTCGGCGGCTGGGCTCTTCA
>JANOVJ010000170.1:0-6809 GCA_031417295.1 bacterium
GCACTTTCCGATGGGTGGCACCGGCAGCCTGGTCAAGGGGCTGGTCGGCTTGATCGAGGGCCAGGGCGGCGTGGTGCGTTGCGGGCAGGCGGTGGCCGAGATCACGGTCGAGACTGGCGCGGCGAGCGGCGTGCGGATGGAATCCGGCCAGCACCTGGCGGCCGACGTGGTGGTCTCGAACGCCGATGCGGCCTGGACGTATCGCCACCTGCTCGCGCCCGAACACCGCAAGCGCTGGACCGACAAGCGGATCGAGAAGGCGCGCTACTCGATGAGCCTCTTCGTCTGGTACTTCGGCACGCGGCGCCAGTACCCCGACGTGGCCCACCACACCATCCTGCTCGGCCCGCGCTACCGCGAGTTGCTTACCGACATCTTCGACCGCAAGCTGCTGTCCGAAGATTTCAGCCTGTATCTGCACCGGCCGACGGCCACCGACCCGGCCCTGGCGCCGCCCGGCTGCGACGCTTTCTACGTGCTCTCGCCGGTGCCGCATTTGCAAAGCGGCACCGACTGGCAGAAGACGGCCGAGCCGTACCGGCAGGCGATTCAACAGCGCCTGCAGGCGACGCTGCTGCCGAACCTCGAGACCGAAATCGTCACCTCTCACCTGCTCACGCCGCAGGATTTTCAGGACCGGTTGTCGTCGTTTCGCGGCGCCGCGTTCGCGATGGAGCCGGTGCTCACCCAAAGCGCCTGGTTCCGGCCGCACAACCGCAGCGAAGAGGTTGAGCGGCTGTATCTGGTCGGCGCCGGCACGCACCCTGGTGCCGGCCTGCCCGGTGTTCTTTCCTCAGCCCGCATTCTCGACACGGTAGTACCTCATGCAGACTCACTGGCAAGCACCCGCAGCACATCCCTCGTCGTCGCACCGGCCTGAGGCGCGAAGCCCGGGCGGGCTGAGCGCGGCCGAAGCGGCCGACTTGGCGGCGTGCCGCGAGTCGCTGCGCAACGGTTCGCGCACCTTCCTAGCCGCCTCGCTGCTGCTGCCGCGCGCGGTGCGTGAACCGGCCTGCGCGCTGTACGCGTTCTGCCGCATGGCCGACGACGAGGTGGACGGCGCCGGGAGCGAAGGTGACGCCGTGAACCGCCTGCGCGAACGCCTGGCCCGTGCCTACCAGGGCCGGCCTTTCGCGGCCGCCTGCGACCGCGCGCTGGCCGTGATGCTGGCCCGCTATGCGATCCCGCAGGCCATTCCCGAAGCGCTGCTCGAAGGCTTCGCCTGGGACGCTGAAGGCCGGCGCTACGAGACCCTGGCCGACCTGGAAGCCTATGCCGCGCGTGTGGCCGGCACGGTGGGCGCGATGATGGCCTTGCTGATGGGCGTGCGCTCGCCCGCCAGCGTGGCCCGGGCCTGCGACCTGGGCGTGGCGATGCAGCTCTCGAACATCGCCCGCGATGTGGGCGAGGACGCGCGGATGGGCCGCATCTATCTGCCGCTGTCGTGGCTGCGCGAAGCCGGCATCAACCCCGAGGCGTGGCTGGCGCGGCCGGCGCACAGCCCGGCGCTGGCCGCCGTGGTGGAGCGCCTGCTGCACGCGGCCGACGCGCTGTACGAACGGGTCGATGCCGGAGTGGCCGAGTTGCCGCTGGCGTGCCGGCCGGGCATCAACGCCGCGCGCTATCTGTACGCGGGCATTGGCCACCAGGTGCAACGCAGCGGCCTCGATTCGGTGAGCCGCCGCGCCGTGGTGCCGGCGTCGCGCAAGGCCTGGTTGCTGGCGCGCGCGATGGTGGGCTTGTTTCCGGCGCGGGCCAGCGTGGACGCACCGCCGCTGGCGGCCACGGCGTTCCTGGTCGATGCGATCGCCGCCACCGCGCCGCGTGCGGCTCCTGCCCCAGTGGCTGCGCCTTCGCGTCGTGGCGTGAACGACAGCGTCGTCTGGGTGATCGACCTGTTCGAGCGCCTGGAGCGGCGTGACCAGATGCAGCGATCGGCCAGCGCCCCCTGAGCGTGCCGCATGCCGCCGCCGCAGATCCCGCTGATCGCGATCGAGCTCCTGATCGGCTTCGGCGTGCCGCTGGCCTGGGGCGTCGGGCAGTTGATATCGCTGCGGCGCGAGAAAGCGCGCGATGCGGCGAAGGCAGCAGAGCAGGTGAGGGAAGCGAGCCCGGAGAGTACCGGTGCCGACCAAACGGGATCGCCCTGAGGGGCTGCCCGAAGATCCGTAGTGCGGCCGACTGTGGAGACAGTGGGCGGCGGATCTCGAATGAAAGTGGTTGCGGGGGCAGGATTTGAACCTACGACCTTTGGGTTATGAGCCCAACGAGCTACCAGACTGCTCCACCCCGCGACTGAGCCGCAGAGTTTAGCACAGGCCGAGCGTGCTGCGCCTCGCTCACAGGCCTGCGGCCTGCAAGGTCTGAAGGAAGCGAGCGCTGTTCTGGAACCCGATCACCCGCGTGCCGGGAACTTCGCGTCCTTGGGCATCGAAGAAGATCGTGCCGGGCGGCCCGAAAAGCTGGAAGCGCTTCAGCAACTCGCGGTCTTGCGGGCCATTGGCAGTGACGTCGGCCTTGAGCAGCAACGCGCCGGCGAGGCGGGCCTGCACGGCAGGTTCGGCAAAGGTGAAGCGCTCCATCTCCTTGCACGACACGCACCAGTCGGCGTAGAAGTCGAGCATCACCGGGCGGCCGGCGCCGCGCAGGGCCTGATCGAGTTCGGCGACGTTGCGCACCGGAACGAAGCTCATCGCGAGCGGCTGGCCTGCGCCGCCTTGCCGCAGGTGGGCCAAAGGTTGCAGCGGGTCGCTTCCGCCCGAGGCGGCACCGATGAATTGCAGCACCCCGATAAGGCCGGCCACCGCGGCCAGGGCCCAGCGCCAGATCGGCCGGCGACCGGCGCGTCTGAACGCGGCCAACGCGACGGAGCTGCCCACGAGCAGCGCACCCCACAGCGCGAGCGCCAGCGGCGCCGGCAACACGGGCTGCACGGTCCAGATCGCCACCCCGACCAGCAGCACACCGAAGAACTGCTTCACGCCTTCCATCCAGGCCCCGGCGCGCGGCAGCAACGCGCCCTGCGATGCGCCCAGCACGAGCAGCGGCACGCTCATGCCGCTGGCGAGCGAGAACAGCGCGGTGCCGCCGAGGGCCACGTCGCGCGTCTGGCTCAGGTAGACCAGGGCGCCGGCCAGCGGCGCCGCGACGCAGGGGCTCACCAGCAACGCCGAGACGCCGCCCATCGCGAACACGCCGGCGACGCGCCCGGCCGGCAACTGCTGGCTCGCGCGCTGCACCGAGCCCTGCATCGAACTCGGCAATTGCAGCTCGAAGAAACCGAACATCGATGCCGCCAGCACGAGCAGGCCGATCGCGAACGCGCCCAGCACCCAGGGCGTCTGCAACGCTGCGGCCAAGCCTTCACCGACCAGCCCGGCGGCCACGCCTACTGCGGTGTAGACCAGCGCCATCCCAAGCGAGTAACTGGCCGCGAGCGCCAGGCCGCGCCCGCGCGACACCGCCGCGCCGTGGCCCGCGATCAGCGACGACAGGATCGGCAGCATCGGCAACACGCAGGGGGTGAACGACAGCAGCAAACCGGCGACGAAAAAGACGCCGACTACCGGCCAGAAGCGGCCGTCGCGAAGCGCCGCATCGACGGCGGCGCTGTCGCCGGACGAAGAAGCCCCGAGCGGTGTCGCCGTGCTCGCCTCCGCAACCGCGGGCGTGGCACTGGCCGGCACGACACGCGCGCTGCCGGCGCCCCCGAACGCCACCAGGCTGACCGCAAGCTGCTGCTGCTGCGGCGGGTAGCACAGGCCCCGATCGGCACAGCCCTGGCTGGTCACGTCGATTTGAAATTCACCCTTCGCCTGCGCCACCGGCAACACGATGCGCACCTGGCCGCGATGGGTCTCGACGTTCTTCTGGAAGGTCTCGTCGAACTTGGTCTTGCCGGCGGGGATCAAGGCCTCGCCGAGGGTTGCGCCCTGGGCGGCGAATTTGAACTGCTCGCGGTAGAGGTAGTAGCCGGGCGCGACGTCGAACGTCAGCTCGACCTGGCGCTCGTCAAGCGCCCGCGCGCTGAGCGCGAACGCGCGCTCGGGCTCCAGGAAGTCGTCACTGGCCGCGCGGGCGAGGAACGAACCGCTCACCAGCAAGAGCAGCAGCACGAAACGCAGCAGGCGGGAACGCAGGCAAGTCATCTGGCGAGGCTCGCATGGGAGAGTGGGCGTTGCTGAATGACCGGCGCTGCGGCGATAGGTTCCATGGCCGGGGTGTTTGCGGTCGCAAGGCTAGCGGAAGAAGCGCCGCCGCGTCAGCACCAGTGCCAGAAAGTACCCGCACACTGCATAGGCCGCCAGCACCGCCAGCGGTTGCAGCACCTGGGGCGGCCACTGGCCGATGATGAGCGGGCGCACCAGATCGACCGCAGCGGTCAGCGGCAGCACATGGGCCACGTGCTGCAGCCAGACCGGCATCTGCTCGATCGGAAAGTAGACGCCTGAGAGAAACGTCATCGGCGTCAGCACCAGCGTGAAGTAGTAGGTGAAGAAATCGTAGCCCTGCGCCACGGCGTTGAACACCAGCGCGATCGAAGCGAAGGTGATACCGACGAAGGCCAGCACCGGCAACGCGAGCAGCATCGTCGGCGCGCGGCTGATGCCGAGCAGGAAGATCACGACGACGATGGCCGTGACCGACAGCAGCGCCTTCAGCGCCGCCCAGAGCATCTCGGCGAATACGATGTCGTCGAGCGTGACTGGCGCGTTCAGGATACCGTCCCAGGTTTTTTGCACCTGCATTCGCGAGTAGGCCGAGTACAGCGCCTCGAAGGTGGCCGCGAGCGCTGCGCTGACGGCCACGCTGCCGGAGGCCAGGAACTCGATGTAGGGCAGCCCCTGCACCTCGCCGACCAGCGCGCCGAGGCCGTATCCGAACGCGACCAACGTGATCAGCGGCTCGGCGATGTTGCCGATCATGCTTGGCACGGCGCGCTTGCGCCACACCAGCCAGTTGCGCAGCAGCACCGGCCAGAAGCGCAGCGAAATGCGCGGTGGGGCGAAGATCGGGATCAGCATGGTGTGGGCTCAGCCCACGCCGGGCCGTCCCAAGGGGGCTGAACTTCCCTTTGGGGGCGATGCCGAAGGCGTCTTGGGGTCGTCATCTCAATCAGGCTTCGTCGCGGATCTGCCGGCCAGTCAGCTTGAGGAAAAGGTCTTCGAGATTCGCCGGTCGGTGCAGGGTGCGCAGCCCGGCGTGCTCGGCCAGCGCCTGGAGCAGCGGCCGCGGCTCGCGCAGGTAGAAAAACACGGTCTCGCCGCTGTGCTCGACGCGCTGCGCGAGGTGGCCGTGGCGCTCGGCCGCGGCGCTCGCGCCGTGACCGAAGACCTCGACCACGTCGGTCTCCAGGTGCTCGGCGATCAGCCCGCGCGGCGTGCCCTGGGCAATCATTCGGCCGCGGTCCATCACCAGCAGGCGGTGACACAGGCGCTCCGCTTCGTCCATGAAGTGCGTGGTCAAGAGGATCGCCTTGCCGCGTTGCAGGAGTTGCTGCAGCCGCTCCCACATCAAATGCCGCGCCTGCGGATCGAGCCCGGTGGTGGGCTCGTCGAGCAGCAGCAGGTCCGGGTCGTTGACGAGCGCGCGCGCCAGGCTGAGCCGGCGCCGCATCCCGCCCGAGAGCTCGCCCGGCTTGGCCCGGGCCTTGGATTGCAGTGCCGCGAACTCGAGCAGCTTCGGCACGCGCGCATCGATCGTCGCCATCGGCAGCCCGAAGTAGCGGCCGTAGACGCGCAGGTTTTCGGCGCAGCTGAAATCGGGGTCGAGGCTGTCGAACTGGGTCACGACGCCGATGCGCTTCTTGGCCTCGCGCACCTGCTGCGGGATCGGCAGGCCGAAGGCCTCGATCAGGCCCGAGTCGGGTGCGACGAGGCCGAGGCACATCCGGATGGTGGTGGTCTTGCCGGCGCCGTTGGGGCCGATCACGCCGAGGCACTCGCCGGCCTCGACATGCAGCGACAGGTCATCGACGATGCTGCTCTGGCCGAACTTCTTGCTCAGGTGCTCGATGCGGAACAGCGGCATGGCGGCGGGTGTGCCCATCATTCGTTGCGAGCGGCGCCATCGAAAAGGGCCAGCGTGAACTGGCCCTCTCGATCGGCTGTGCGCCCGAGCCCCTGGCCTGGCCGGGGATCGAACGGATGGCCCTTACTCGGCCTTGTCCGCGGCCGGCTCAACGGCCGGGTCCGGCCGATCGACAAGCTCGACGAAGGCCATCGGCGCGTTGTCGCCCACGCGAAAGCCCATCTTCAGGATCCGCGTGTAGCCGCCCGGGCGCGCCTTGTAGCGCGGGCCGAGTTCGGCGAACAGCTTGGTCACGACGGCGCGGTCGCGCGTGCGGTCG
Organism: bacterium; assembly: GCA_031417295.1. Taxonomy (GTDB): domain Bacteria; phylum Pseudomonadota; class Gammaproteobacteria; order Burkholderiales; family Burkholderiaceae_C; genus CAIKUF01. The sequence goes on from JANOVJ010000170.1 coordinate 6,350, forward strand.
AAGGCGAGGCGGCGGTTGGCCAGCGTCGCCTCTTTGGCCAGCGTGATCAGCGGCTCGACAACGCGACGCAGTTCCTTGGCCTTCGGGACCGTGGTCTTGATGGCCTCGTGCGTGAGCAGCGAGTTGCACATGTTGCGCAGCATCGCGAGCCGGTGCTCGGAAGTGCGGTTGAGCTTTCGAAGCCCGTGGCGGTGACGCATGGTGCGGTCCTTTCTGTCTTCACTGTTTATGCCGGCAGCCGTGTCAGGTACTGCCGGGTGCACCGGGCCGCGCCAATCGAGCGCGACCCTCTTGTTGACTGCGCAACAAAGCGCAGTCTCATCCGATGACGGCGCTTGCCGCCGTCTTTACCTCTTGTCGAGACCTTGCGGCGGCCAGTTCTCGAGCCGACCCCCGAGCGTGAGCCCGCGGGAGGCCAACACTTCCTTGATTTCGTTGAGCGACTTGCGGCCCAGGTTCG
>JANOVJ010000171.1:0-1854 GCA_031417295.1 bacterium
GCGGCTGGCGTGCCGATGGCGATTGCGACGACGACGAGTCGCAGCAACGTGGATGCTTTGCTGACCGCGCATCTTGGTGCGCAATGGGAGAAGCGCTTCGCCTGCGTTGTCTGCGCCGAAGACGCGCCGAGCAAGAAGCCCGATCCCCTGGCCTACCGTATCGCGTTGCAGCGCCTTGGCTTGCGAGCCGACCAGACACTTGCGATCGAAGACTCACCCGCCGGCGTACAGGCCTGCCTCAGCGCACAGGTTCCAGTGATCGTGACGCGCAGCGTGTACTTCGCCGACGCGCCCACAGCGGGCGCATTGGCCGTCGGGCCCGGGCTGCACAGCGCCGAAGGCTGGCATCCCGCAGCAAACGGCGCGGGCGATCTCATCGGCCTGGCGCAGCTGCGCCGCTGGCACGCCGCCTGCAGATCGGGCGCGTAACACCTCGTCCCGCACTCAATCGCCAGTGTCGTCAGGCCCCGGCAGTCGTTCAAGACTTTCCAGATCCGCAAGGTCCTTCAGCCGGCCAACAGCCCGCTTGTTGATCTTGAAATCTTCGAGGCCGATGATGTTCAACTGCACACAGGCCAGCTCGACGCGCTCGCGCCTGGCGAAGCAGGCTTCGAAGGCCAGGCCGTCGATGGCGGTCAACAGGTCGATGCGTCGCGGCGGCTGGCCGAGCTGCACCACGGTATCGGTGGCGAAGTCGCCAGCGGTCAGGCCGAGAGAGCCGAAACCGCAGTCGCCCAGGACATTCAGCAAGCGCGCAATGTTGTCCGGCGCAGGGCGAACCCAGAAGTCGATGTCACCCGTGTAGCGCGGGTGCCCATGCGCCGCCAGCGCGTAGCCGCCAATCACCAGGTAGTCAACGCCCCTGGCGTTGAGCAACTCGGCAAACTCTTTGAAGTCGCGGTTCAGCATCGGGGAACTCGGCGGGCGCGCACTGCTGCAAACGCAAGGTCTCGACAGCCGCCAGGCGTTCGGCCATCGGCCGGGACAGCCAAAAGGCAAGGTCGACCGCTTGCTGCTGACGCTTCGGCGTGCGCTGAAAAGTGCGGATCATGGCTTGATTGTCGGTGACCGTGGGGGCTTCGCCGAGCCCCAAGCCGGGACAGCGACCTGCGCTCCGACCCATCGGAAGTGCCACCCTCAGACGGCCTGCAACTCGAAATTCACCGTCCGGCCGATCGCGGTCGCGATGTTGACCAACGCGTCGATCGAGAACCGCGAAACGCGGCCCCGAAGCAAGTCGTTCATGCGTGGCTGCGTCACGCCGCACTGGCCCGCTGCTTCGGCCTGAGTCCAGCCGCTCTCGCTGACGATGGCCGCGATCTGCCGCATCAGGTCGGCGCGCGCACGCAGATTGGCTGCCTGCTCGTGCGTGTCGGCAATGGCGTCCCACACGCTCGCATAGCTGTCCGACTTGCTTGCCGTTGCCTTGGAAGTTTTCACTCACTGCTCCTTCTTGAACTGCGACCACCTCGCCCGCGCCAGATCGATGTCGCGCTTGCTCGTCGTTTGCGTCTTCTTCTGAAACGCATGAAGCACGACAACCGTGTCGCCGATGCGCGCCGTGTAGATCACCCGGAACGTACCGGCCTCGTCCCAGACCCGAATTTCTTCGACGCCCTGACCGATCGACGGCATCGGCTTGAAGTCGTCGGGTTGTTCGCCGCGTTGCACCTTGTCGAGCTGATAGCCAGCGTCTTGCCGGGCATCGTCTGGAAACTCACGCAGGCGCTTGAGCGAGTCGCCCAGGAAGCGGATCGACTTCATGGCGAATCATATCCGTTTGGATATATTCCTTCAACGACTCCCGGTCAAGCTTGTGCGCGCAAGCCGACGGGGGTCGCGAACCGAACTACA
>JANOVJ010000172.1:0-3631 GCA_031417295.1 bacterium
TATGCCACGCAAGCCCAGGGCCGCGACGTGCTGATGACGACCACGCTCGACGGCAAGATCAAGACCAGCCTGGCGGTATCGCAGACCGATGTGCGCGAGCCGGTCTGGGGCCCGTTCGGGCGTTGAAGCAGCTCTGTTGAAACCCGATTTGAGTGTCTCCAAGGAGGATGACGAGATGACGATGAACACTTTGATGACGACGCGCTTGCGATGGAGCGTGCTGGCCGCTGTGGTGGCCCTGGCCGGCTGCGCCTCGGGCGTGAAGCTCGACGACGCGGCGCCAGTGGAAACGCGCACACCCACCGACGTGGGCGCTGCGGCGGGTGGCGCCGGCGCCGCGGGCAGCAGCGGCGCGGCGCAATCGCAAGTCACTTCGGTCGACCTGACCAAGGCCGGCGACGGCACCGCCAACGGGCTGCCCAAGGTGATCTACTTCGACTTCGACAGCTTCGTCGTCAAGGACGAGTACCGCCCGACCTTGGAGACCTACGCCAAGGCGCTGGCCGCCGACCGCAAGAAGCGCCTCGCTGTGGAAGGCCACGCCGACGAGCGCGGCGGGCGCGAGTACAACCTGGCGCTCGGCCAGAAGCGCGCCGAGGCGGTGGTCAAGGTGCTGGTGCTGATGGGCGCGGCCGACGCCCAGATCGAGGCGGTGAGCTTCGGCAAGGAGCGCCTGGCGGCGCAGGGCGGTGATGAAGCGGCGATGGCGAAGAACCGCCGCGTCGAACTGATCTACCGCTGATGGCTGGCGCGATGTTGATGGCAGGCGGTGGCCGGGCCCGCCGCGGCCCGTCGATGCGAAGCTGGCTCGCGCTGGGCTTGCTGGGCGTCACCCTTTGCGCCCAGCCGGCCCGCGCCGCGCTGTTCGAGGACGACGACGCGCGCAAGGCGATTCTCGACCTGCGCCAGCGCGTCGATCTGAACAGCGAGCAGTTGAAGGCGCGCATGGCCGAACAAAGCGAGCAGCTCAACCAGTTGAAGCGCAACTTGCTCGACCTGAACAGCCAGTTGGAGGCGATGCGCTCAGAGACGGCCAAGCTGCGCGGCGCGAACGAGCAACTGGCGCGCGAGGTGGCCGAGCTGCAGCGCCAGCAGAAGGATCTTTCGCAAGGCGTCGATGAGCGGGTGCGCAAGTTCGAGCCGCAGAAGATCGCGCTCGACGGCAAGGAGTTCGTGGCCGAGCCCGAAGAGCGGCGCCTCTACGACGAAGCCATGGCCACGCTGCGCAAGGGCGATTTCGCGGCCGCTGCTGCTGCCTTCACCGCCTTCCAGAAGCGCTACCCGAAGAGCGGCTACACCGATTCGGTGACCTTCTGGCTCGGCAATGCGCAGTACGGCAAGCGCGAGTACCGCGAAGCGATGGCGTCGTTCCGCGCCTATGGGGCTGCCGTGCCCGACAGCCCGCGTGCGCCGGAGGCGTTGCTGTCGCTGGCGAATTGCCAGGTCGAGCTGAAAGACAGCAAGGGCGCGCGCAAGACGCTCGACGACCTGGTCCGCCTGTACCCCAAGTCGGAAGCGGCGCAAGCCGGGCGCGACCGGCTGGCGGCCTTGAAGTGACGCCGCGTTGAACCCGAGCGAAGCTGAGGTTCAAGCCCTGTCGCAGCAGGTGCTGTGGGCCGGCTTCGCGCTCTCGGCCGCGTTCGGTGCCATTGCCCAGCGCACGCACTTCTGCACCATGGGCGCGGTGGCCGACATCGTCAACATCGGCGACTGGACGCGGATGCGGATGTGGGTGCTGGCGATGGGCGTGGCCATCGTCGGCTTCAACACCATGGTCTGGCTCGGCTGGGTCGATCCCGCGAACAGCTTGTACGGCGGCATGAAGTTCGCTTGGGCTTCTGCCCTGGTGGGCGGGTTGATGTTCGGCTTCGGCATGGTGCTGGGTTCGGGCTGCGGCAGCAAGACTCTGGTGCGCGTGGGCGGCGGCAACCTGAAATCGCTGGTGGTCTTCATCGTGCTTGGGCTGAGCGCGTTCGCCACGCTCAAGGGCATCACCGCCGTCGCCCGTGTGGCCACGGTCGATGGCGTGTTCGTCACCTTGCCGGCGGGGCAGGACTTGCCTTCGCTCGCCACGCATGCGTTCGGTGGCGCGCGCGCGACGCTGGCGCTGGCGCTCGGGCTGGTTGTGGGCGGCGCGTTGATCGCGTGGGTGCTGGCCCGTCCGGAGGGCCGGCGTGGGGAGACATTGTTCGGAGGTATCGGCGTGGGCGCCATCATCGTGGGCGCGTGGTGGGTCTCGGGCCGCCTCGGCTTCGTGGCCGAAGACCCGACCACGCTGGAGGCAGCGTTCCTGGCCACCAACTCGCGCCGCATGGAGTCGCTCAGCTTCGTCGCGCCGGTCGCCTACACGATCGACTGGCTGCTCTTCTTCAGCGACAAGAGCAAGCTGCTCACGCTGGGCATCGTGTCGACCGTGGGCGTGGTGTTTGGCTCGGCGGCGCAGGCGTTGGCGGCGCGGAGTTTTCGCTGGGAGGGGTTTCGCAATGCCGAGGACACCGGCAACCACCTCGTCGGCGCGGCGTTGATGGGCGTTGGCGGCGTGACGGCCCTCGGCTGCACGATCGGCCAGGGCCTGTCGGGCGTATCGACGCTCGGGCTGACCAGCTTCGTCGCGTTGGCGGCGATCGTTGCCGGCGCAGTTGCAGCGCTTCGCTTCCAGGCTTGGCGCATCGAGCGTGCAAGCTGACGCGATGGCCGAAGTGCCGCTCATCACCGATCCTGACGCGCCGGATCTGGAGCGTCGCTTCGGCGGGCTGCGTCGGCTCCATGGCGATGCGGGCTATGCCCTGCTGCGCAGCGCACGCATCGCCGTGGTCGGGCTCGGCGGCGTCGGTTCCTGGGCCGTCGAAGCCCTCGCGCGAAGCGGCGTGGCGGCGCTGACCTTGATCGACCTCGACCATGTGGCTGAATCGAATGTCAACCGCCAAGTGCAGGCGCTGAGTTCGACGTTGGGCATGGCCAAGGCGCAGGCGTTGACTGAGCGGGTGCTCGAGATCCACCCCGGCTGCTGCGTGACCGCGATCGAGGAGTTCGTGACGGCCGACAACTGGCCGGCGTTGCTGACCGGGCCCGTGGACGCGGTGATCGATGCCTGCGATGACGTTCGCGCCAAGGTTGCGCTGGGCGCCTGGTCGCGCGCCACGGGCACGCCGCTGGTCGTGGTCGGTGCCGCGGGCGGCAAACGCCTGCCGCAAGCGGTTGCGGTGGAGGACCTGGCCGACGTGACGCACGACCCGCTGCTCGCCTCGCTGCGCCAGCGCCTGCGCAAGGCGCATGCCGCGCCGCGCAGCGGCCGGTTCGGCCTGAGCTGCGTGTACTCGCGCGAGGCCGTGCACCGGCCGTCGGCTGCGGCTGAGGGTGCGGGTGAAGTGCCTGCAGTCGATGGCGGCCTGAACTGTCACGGCTATGGCTCCAGCGTCAGCGTGACGGCAACCTTCGGCATGGTGGCAGCGAGCGAAGCCTTGCGCCTGCTGGCAGCCAGCGCGCAGTGAACGGGCAGTGCCGGGAGCGGCGCCAAAGCCCGATATAATCGAAGGCTTGCCGGGTTGTTAGCTCAGCTGGTAGAGCAGCGGACTTTTAATCCGTTGGTCGTGGGTTCGAATCCCGCACAACCCACCAGCAGTTAAAATTT
>JANOVJ010000173.1:0-5789 GCA_031417295.1 bacterium
GCTGCGCGCATCGAAGCCCGGTCGAGCCTGAATGGCGCCGCAGTCCCGGCCACCGGCGTGACGGTCAAGACCGGCGTCGGGCCGTACCGGGCGTTCGACTGCCCGTCCGCCGGCAACGTCTGCCGCTGGGGCGACTACGCGGCCTTGACCCCGGATCCCAATGTGCCGGTGACCGACCCGAGCGGGATCGTCTTCGGCGTGAATCAGTACTCCGGCGTCGTCAACCCGCCTGCGGGCAATGCCAATTGGCGGACGCGGATTTTCGGCTTGCGGCCGTGATCGACGGGCTGTTCTAAAAGGGAAGGGGGCACGCGCCCCCTTCCTCGTTTTGGGGCCCGGCCCAGCGCCGACAATTCGCTCCCCGCGTAACCGAACCTGGAGTGTTCACAGCATGACCCAAGACGACAAGGCCCGGCGCTTTTGGGCACTTCACCAGCGCCCCGGCGCCTTCGTGATGCCCAACCCGTGGGACGGCGGCTCGGCCTGCATGCTGGCCGGGCTGGGCTTCGAGGCGCTTGCCACGTCGAGCGGCGCGGGTGCTGGCACGCTCGGCCGGCGCGACGGCGCGATCAGCCGCGACGAAGCGCTGGCGCTGGCGCAGGCCATCGTTCGTGCGACCGACCTGCCGGTCTCGGCCGATCTGGAAAACGGCTTCGGCGACTCACCGGAAACGGTCGCGGAGACGATCCGCCTTGCCGCCGCGGCCGGCCTCGTCGGCGGCTCGATCGAAGACTTCACGGGCGTCGCCGAACGGCCGCTCTACGACATCGGCCACGCCACCGAACGCATCGCCGCAGCGGCCGAGGCGGCGCGCTCGCTCGGCTTCCCGTTCACGCTGACGGCGCGGGCCGAGAACTACCTGCGCGGCCAACCCGACCTGGACGACACGATCCGCCGTTTGCAAGCCTACGAGTTGGCGGGCGCCGACGTGCTGTTCGCGCCGGCCTTGCCCGATCTCGATGCGGTGCGCACGGTCTGCGCGGCGCTCACGAAACCGGTCAACTTCATGGTCGCCATCCGTGGCCGCTCGTTCACGGTCGCCGCGCTGGAGGCGGCCGGCGTGCGCCGCATCAGCCTGGCCACTTCGCTCTACCGCGCCGCGATGAGCGGCCTGGCTGCGGCGGCGCGCGAGGTTCGTGAACACGGCACCTTCGGCTACCTCGACCGCTGCCTCACCACGCCGGAGATGAACGCGTTCCTGCGCCAGCCATGACAGTGCTGCGCACGGAACACACGGCGCGTCTGGCCATCGAGCCGCTGCGCGTGGCCGACGCGCCAGCGCTGTTCGCGTTGCTGGCCGATCCGCAGATGTACGTTTATGCGCCGGACACGTCGCGGGCGTCGGTGGCCGCACTGGCCGAGCGCTTCGAGGCCCTTGAGCGCGGCCCGCAAGATGGCTCCGGCGAGATCTGGCTGAACTGGGCCCTGCGGCGGCTCAGCGACGGCCTGCCGATCGGCACACTGCAGGCCACCGTGGCGGAAGGGTCGCACGCCTGGCTCGGCTACTCGCTCACCGCATCGGCCTGGGGGCAGGGCTATGCCAGCGAGGCCTGCATCTGGTTGATGCGTGAGCTGCCGCCGCGCTACCGCTTGCGCGAGATCCTGGCCAGCGTGGACGTGCGCAACGGGAAATCGATTGCGCTGCTTGAGCGGCTGGGCTTCGAGTGCGTCGGCACCGAGCCGGCCGAGGTCAACGGCGAGGCCAGCACCGACCACCGCTACCGGCTCGCCTGCGCGCCTGGACACTGAGCGAACCCGATGTCGCTCTCGCCCCCTGCGGGGCGCCGGCGCCACGGCCGTAGCTTGAGGCGTGTTCAGAGGCGTGCTGCGCGCAGCAGCAGCGCCGCCAGCGCGAGTGCACTGAAGGCAGCGCCGGCGAGAAACGTTGCCGGCGCGCCGAGGCTGTCCCACAGCGCGCCGGCGAGGGCGCTGGCCACCAGCATCGCCACGCCGCTGGCGAGGTTGAAAAGACCGTAGGCCGTGCCGCGCAAGTCGGGCGGCGAGGTGTCGGCCACCAGCTTGGCCAGCAGGCCCTGCGTGACCGCCATGTGCAGGCCCCACAGCGCAATGCCGGCCCAGAGCCAGCCGCCCTGGTTGGCCGTCGCCAGGGCCGCGTCGGCAGCCATCAGCAGCAGCAGGCCCAAGGCCAGCAAGCGGCCGGGGGGGACGCGGTCCGAGAGCTTGCCGAACGGGTACGCCGCCAGTGCATAGACGGCGTTCATGCCCACCAGCACCAGCGGCGTCCACGCCAGTGCCAGCCCGCCTTCGGCCGCGCGCAGCACCAGAAAGGCTTCGCTGAAGCGCGCCAGCGTGAACACCGCGCCGACGCCCACGACCCACCAATAGGCCTGGCCCAGGCGGCGCAGGTTGTCGCGCCGGATCGGGTTCTGCCGCGCCTGCCCCGGCGCGCGGGCGGGCTCACGCACGCCGAACCCGAGCAGCGCCACCGACAGCACTGCCGGGATCACGGCGACCCAGAACACGGCGCGGAAATCATTCGCCCACAGCAGCATCAAACCGACCGCCAGCAGCGGGCCGGTGAAGGCGCCCACGGTGTCGAGCGCCTGGCGCAGGCCGAATGCGGCGCCGCGCACTTCGGGCGGCGCCAGTTCGGCCACCAGCGCGTCGCGCGGCGCGCCGCGGATGCCCTTGCCAATGCGGTCGGTCAGCCGCGCCGCCACCACCCAGCCGATGCTCGGCGCGATCGCGAAAAGCGGCTTGGCCAGCGCACCCAGACCGTAGCCCAACACAGCCAGCGGCTTGCGTTTGCCGAACCCGTCGGACAGCACGCCCGAAAAAACCTTCACGATCAGCGCGGTGGCCTCGGCCGCGCCTTCGATCAACCCCACCAGCAACATGCTGGTGCCCAGCCCCGCGACCATGAACACCGGCAGCAGGCTGTGGATCATCTCGGACGAAACGTCCATCAGCAGGCTGACGAAGCCCAGCACCCAGATGCTGCGCGGGAGGGTGGGGGTGGGCGCCATCGAGCCAGGCCGGCGCCAGCGTTGGGGCGTCATCGGCGAGAGAGGTACGGGAGGATGTTGCGCATGGCCCTTGAGACGTACTCGTCCTTCTCACCGACGGGCGCCACATAGTGCAGTGCCGCCGTCGCTGCCGCCTCGCCCTCGAAGCAGGCGATGACCCACGCCGCCAGGTACGGCGCGGCAAAGCAACCGCCTGCGGTGGCCAGGTTGCCGGCGGCGTAGAACGGCTGATGCAGAACCTCGACACCGGCTTCCTCGACCCAGGGCCTCGTGCTCAGGTCGGTGCAAGCGGGAACCGCTCCCAACAGGCCGAGCTTGGCGAGAATGAGCGTGCCAGAGCACTGCGCGCCAATCAGTTGCCGCGTGGGATCGAGCCGAAGTGCCGCCATGAGCGCGGCGTCGGCAACCACTTCCCGCGTCTTGATGCCGCTGCCGACAATGACCGCGTCTGCCGACCGGGCTTCAGCCAGTGCCGATTGCGCATGAACGAGCACCCCGTTCATCGATGTGACAACCGGTTCGGGGCAGCACAGCGTCACGCGCCAGCCCGGCTTCTTGATCCGGTTGAGTACGCCCAGGGCAACGAAGGAGTCGAGTTCGTTGAAGCCTTGGAAGGTGAGGATGGCGATGTGCATGGAGGCAAATGAAGTGGCGGCTGGAGTGCGGAGAGGGCTGACGTGGCAGTGGGTCGCGAGACGAACGCGAACGGGCCAGCCGGCGGGCCGGCGCATCCTCGCACACGGCGCGATCCGGGCCGGATAATCCCTGCCATGCACCTGCTGATTCCGTTTGCCGCCACGTTGTCAGAGGGCTGCCTGCACACGCTGCGCGATCTTCAGTTGCCGACACTGTCGCGGCTGCTGGCACGGCTTTCGCCCACCCTGCGCGACGGCGGTGACGAATACGCCCTCACACCGCCCCACGAGCGCGCGCTCGCCACCGCCCTCGGGCTGCAGGGCGCTGACGGTTGCCTGCCCTGGGCCGCACGGCTGGCGCAGGCCGACGGCATCGACACCGGCGCGGCTGCCTGGGGTCTGCTCACGCCCGCGCACTGGCACCTGGCGGCCGACCATGTCGCGCTGGTGGACCCGGCCGAACTCGCGCTCGACGAAGCCGCTTCGCGGGCGCTGCTGCAAGCCGTGCGCGGCCTGTTCGAGAGCGAAGGCTGGCGCATCGAATGGGGCGCGCCGCTGCGCTGGTACGCCGCCCACGAAACGCTGCGCGGCCTGCCCTGCGCGGCGATCGACCGGGTGATCGGCCGCAACGTCGATGTGTGGATGCCGCCCGATGCGCGCGTGGCGTTCATCCGCCGGCTGCAAAGCGAAGTCCAGATGCTGCTCTACAACGAACCCGTCAACGACGAGCGCGCCGCGCGCCGGGCGCTGCCGGTGAACTCGTTCTGGCTCAGCGGCTGTGGCGCGCACCAGCCCGAAGCTGCCACGCCCGACTTGCAGCTCGACAACACGCTGCGGGCACCGGCCCTGGCCGAAGACTGGGCCGGCTGGGCCGACGCCTGGCGGGCGCTCGATGCCGGGCCGCTGGCGGTGCTGCTGCAACGCGCCGAGCGTGGCGAAGCAGCCTCGCTAACCTTGTGCGGTGAACGCCATGCGCAGCGCCTTGAGGCGGTGTCGCAATCACCTTGGGCGCGGCTGACACGCGGCCTCCGAAGCCCGCCCGTCGCGCCTGTCCTGGAGGTGCTGTGAACTCGGCTGCGGCGTCCCCTGCGCTGACCCTGCGCGACGTACCTCCGCGCGTGGCCTGGGCGCTGGAGCAGGCCGGCGTGCCGCCGCTGCTCGCGCGGCTGTTCGCCGCCCGCGGCGTGCGCACGGCCGACGAGCTTGACGACGGCCTCGCGCGTCTGCTGCCGCCCGCCGACTTGCTCGGCGCGCAGGCGGCAGCGCGCTTCCTCGCCGATGCCATCGCCGCACAACAGCGCCTCTGCATCGTCGCCGACTACGACTGCGATGGCGCCACCGCCTGTGCCGTCGCGCTGCGCGGGTTGAGCCTGCTCGGCGCCGCACCGGGGACCTTGCTCTACGTCGTGCCCGACCGCGCGGTGCATGGCTACGGTCTGACGCCGGCCATCGTCGATTTGGCGTTGCAACAAAAGCCCGACGTGCTGCTGACGGTGGACAACGGCATCGCCAGCCTCGAAGGCGTGGCCCACGCGCGGGTCAGGGGGCTCGCCGTGGTGGTGACCGACCACCATTTGCCGGCGGTGATCGACGGTGCGGTCGTGCTGCCCGATGCGACCGTGATCGTCAACCCGAACCAGCCTGGCTGCGCCTTCGGCAGCAAGAACCTGGCCGGCGTGGGCGTGATGTTCTACGTGCTGCTCGCGCTGCGCAGCGAGCAGCGCGCGCGCGGTGCGTATGCCGACGGCGTGCAGCCCAGGCTCGATGCCCTGCTCGACCTGGTTGCCCTGGGCACCGTGGCCGACGTGGTCAGGCTCGACGCCAACAACCGCCGCCTCGTCGCCCAGGGCATCAAGCGCATCCGCAGCGGGCGCATGCAGCCCGGCGTGGCCGCGTTGTTCGCCGTTGCCGGCCGCCAGCCGGCGCGCGCCGCGGCCTTCGACTTCGGCTTCGCGCTGGGCCCGCGCATCAACGCCGCGGGCCGCCTGGCCGACATGACCCTGGGCATCGAATGCCTGCTCACCGACGACACCGCGCGCGCGGCCGAACTGGCGCAGCAGCTCGACGCCATCAACCGCGAGCGCCGCGAGGTCGAAGCCGGCATGCGCGAGCAGGTCGAGGCCGCGCTCGAGCCGCTGATGCGGGACAACGGTGCGGGGGAGCCGCC
>JANOVJ010000174.1:0-21204 GCA_031417295.1 bacterium
CGGATGGCCTCGAGGAAGGGGAGGCTCTCGATGTCACCAACGGTGCCGCCGATCTCCACGATCACGACGTGCGCCGAGTCGGCCACCCTGCGGATCTTGTCCTTGATCTCATCGGTGACATGCGGGATGACCTGCACCGTCTTGCCGAGGTACCCGCCCTGACGCTCCTTGTTGATGACGGACTCGTAGATCTTGCCCGCGGTCCAGTTGCTCTCGCGCGTCGTCGTCGCCGACGTGAACCGCTCGTAGTGCCCGAGGTCGAGGTCGGACTCCCATCCGTCGTCGGACACGAAGACCTCGCCGTGCTGGAACGGCGACATCGTGCCGGGATCGACGTTGAGGTAGGGGTCGAGCTTGATGAGCGTGACCTTGATGCCGCGCGATTCGAGAATCGCTGCGAGCGACGCCGCCGCAATGCCCTTGCCCAGCGAGGACACCACACCGCCGGTGACAAAGACGTACTTGGTCATTGCTTTCAGCAGCGGATTGGCACGCTGCTGTGGTGGGAAACAACGATTATAGAAGGGGCTTTCCCGGGCCCCAGATCAGACGATCTTCTCGCCGGGATGGGTGATCTTGCGCATCGGTTCGTAGCGGGTGGATTCCACGCACAGCGGGTGCTCGGCCGCTGCGACGCCTGCGGTGGCGCTGACTGATGTCCACTGCGGGTCTTCCAGTGATTCGAACACCTCCCGCAGCTTGTGCCCCCACGATCCGCGGATCATCTGGAAGTACGGGTTCTGCTCGTCGATGCACACCGCCTGATCGCACTTCAGCGCATCGTTTTCGTAGACCAGCAAATCCAGCGGCAGGCCGACCGACAGGTTCGACTTCAGCGTCGAATCCATCGACACCAGCGCGCATTTCGAGGCCTCGTCCAGCGGCGTGGCCGGCGAGATCATGCGGTCGAGCACCGGCTTGCCGTACTTCGACTCGCCCGCCTGGAAGTAGCAGGTTTCCTGCGTGGCCTCGATGAAGTTGCCGGCGGAATAGACCAGAAACAGGCGCATCGCCTCGCCTTTGATCTGACCGCCGAAGATCATCGATGCGTTGAAGTCGATGCCCGCGGCCTTGAGTGACGGCCCGTCCTCGTCGCGCACGCGGCGCACCGCGGCGCCGAGCACGCGCACGGCGTCGAACATGCTGGTCGCGTTCCAGATCGTGATCGGCGGCAGGTCGCCGTTGTCGACCTTTTCGACCTGAAGAATCTCGCGCACCGACTGCGAGATCGACAGATTGCCGGCCGACAGCAGCACCATGAAGCGGTCGCCCGGGCGCTCGTAGATGATCATTTTCCGGTAGGTGCTGATCTGGTCGAGCCCGGCGTTGGTGCGCGAGTCGGACAGGAAGACGAGGCCGGCGTCGAGGCGGATGCCGATGCAGTAGGTCATGTCGGAGTTCCTTGCAGAGCCTTCAGGCGGTACAGCGCGTCGAGGGCTTCGCGCGGGGTCAGCGTATCAGGCTCGATGCGTGCCATGGCTTCGTCGAGTGCCGAGCGGGTAGGCTCCGGCGCCGCCGCGGCTGGCGCGAACAGGTCGATCTGCGCGCTGCCTTGCTGCTGCTGCGCCTCCAGCGCTTCGAGCGTGGCGCGCGCCTGGCGCACCAGGCCCGCCGGCATGCCGGCCAGCCGCGCCACCTGCACGCCGTAGCTGCGGCTGGCCGGGCCGGGCTCGATCTCGTGCAGAAAAACGATGCCCCTCTCTTCACCTTTCCCGGCACCGGCGGGCGATTCGGTCGCCGACACATGCACGTTCAGCGCCCGGTCGTGTTTCAGCGGGAACGCGGTCAGCTCGAAGTAGTGCGTCGCGAACAGCGTGAAGGAGCGATTCCGGTCGTGCAGGTGGCTGGCGATCGCGCCGGCCAGCGCCAGGCCGTCGAAGGTCGAGGTGCCGCGGCCGATCTCGTCCATCAGCACCAGCGAGTGCTCGGTCGCGCTGTGGACGATGGCCGCGGCCTCGGTCATCTCGACCATGAAGGTCGATTGCGCATTCGCCAGGTCGTCGGCGGCGCCGATGCGGGTGTGGATCGCGTCCAGCGGCCCGAGCCGGCACGCGCCCGCAGGCACGTAGGAGCCGATCGCGCCGAGCAGCGCGATCAAGGCCACCTGGCGCATGAAGGTCGATTTGCCGCCCATGTTCGGCCCGGTGATGACGAGCATGCGCCGCGTCGCGTCGAGGCGGCAGTCGTTGGCGATGAAGGCCTGCGTTTGACCACTCGCACTCGTGTCGCGCAAGCGGGCTTCGACCACCGGGTGCCGGCCGGCCTCGATCTCGATGCAGGGCATCGCGACGAACTCGGGCCGGCACCAGTCGAGCGTGGCCGCGCGCTCGGTCAGCGCGGCCAGCGCGTCGAGTGCGGCCAGCGCACGGGCCAGCGCCGACAGCGGCGCGATGTGCTGCTGAAGCGCGTCGATCACTTGTTCGTACAGCAGCTTCTCGCGCGCCAGCGACCGCTCTTGCGCCGACAGCGCCTTGTCCTCGAAGGTCTTGAGTTCCGGCGTGATGTAGCGCTCGGCATTCTTCAGGGTCTGCCGCCGCTGGTAGTCGGCCGGCACCTTGTCGAGTTGGCTTTGCGTCACCTCGATGTAGAAGCCATGCACCTTGTTGAATTGCACCCGCAGGTTGGCGATCGCAGTGCGCGTGCGTTCGCGGGCTTCCAGGTCGAGCAGGAAGGCGTCGCAGTTCTGGCCGATCGCGCGCAGTTCGTCCAGGTCAGCATCGAAGCCGGTCGCGATCACGCCGCCGTCGCGCAACAGCACCGCGGGTTCGTCGGCGATGGCGCGTTCGAGCAGCGAAGCGATTTCCAGCGGCGGGTTGAGCGCGGCGCGCAACTCGTCGAGCAGCGCGCATCCCGTCTGCGGCACGCGGGCGCGCAGCACCGGCAGGCCCTGCAAGGTCGCGCGCAGGCCGGTGAGCTCGCGCGGCCGCACCTGGCGCAAGGCAATGCGCGCGGTGATGCGCTCGACATCGCTCACGCCGCGCAGCGCATCGCGCAGCGGCTCGAAGCCGCAGGCGAGCAGGGTGTCGATCGCGTCGTGCCGCTGGCGCGCGACGCTGCGATCGCGCTGCGGCCGCGTCAGCCACTGGCGCAGCGCGCGGCTGCCCATGCCGCTGCGGCAGGTGTCGAGCAGCGAGAGCAGCGTCGGCGCGTCTTCGCCGCGCAGCGTTTGCGTGAGTTCGAGGTTGCGCTGGGTGGCCGGCGGCAGATCGATCAGTTCGCTCGCGCGCTCGACCTGCAGGCTGCGCACATGCGCCAGCGCCTGGCCTTGGGTGTGCTCGGCGTAGCTGAGCAGCGCGGCGGCCGCGGCCTGGGCGGCGGGCATGTCCTGCGCATTGAACCCGGCCAGGCTGGCCACACCGAGTTGCGCGCACAGCTTGCGCTGGCCGAGCGCCGCGTCGAACTGCCAGGCCGGCCGGTGGGTGACGGCCGTCTTCGCTGGCTGCAACGCGGCCGGAGCGCGGTCGCGATCGACCAGCGTTTCGGCCGCACCGAGCCGCGCCAGCCAACCGGGCAGTTCGCGTTCGCTGCATTCGCTCAGGAAGAGCTGCCCGCTGGAAACGCCCAGCCACGCCAGGCCCCAGGTCGCGCCTTGCAGGCTGAGTGCCAGCAGCAGCGAGTCGGCCTTGTCGGCCAGCAGCGCGCTGTCGGTCACGGTGCCTGGTGTGACGACGCGAACGACCTTGCGTTCGACCGGACCCTTGGCGGTGGCGACGTCGCCGACCTGCTCGCAGATCGCCACCGCCACGCCCAGCTTGATCAACCGCGCGAGGTAGGTTTCGAGCGCGTGCACCGGCACGCCGGCCATCGCGATGGGCTCCCCGGCCGACTGGCCGCGGCTGGTCAGCGTGATGTCGAGCAAGGCGTTGGCGCGCCGCGCGTCGTCGAAGAACAACTCGTAGAAGTCGCCCATGCGGTAGAACACCAGCGTGTCGGCGAACTCGGCCTTGATGCGCAGGTACTGCTGCATCATGGGCGTGTGAGCGGCGAGCCCGGCTTCGCTCATCGTGCGCTCGCTCCGGAACGTTCAGCCGAGGTCGGCTTTGCGGATGCGCACGGCTACCCTGGGCGGCGGCGGCGCGCCGGTCGCAGGGAGGGCGTTGCTGGCGGCTGCGGCAGCGCTGCGCTCGAGCGCTGCCTCAGGCGTCTCCGGTATGTGGCCCGGCGCGGTGGTGGCCGCTGCGACCGCGGCGCGCTCTTCGACCACGCGCGAATACGGCGCCAACAGGCTGACCAGTTGGGCATAGACCTTCGGGTTGCCGGCCACCACTTCGCGCTGATACAGGTAGTCGGCCTCGCCGGTGAAGTTGCCGACCAGGCCGCCAGCCTCGGTGATCATCAGCGAGCCCGCGGCGATGTCCCAGGGGCTGAGGCCGGTCTCGAAGAAGCCGTCGTACCAGCCGGCGGCCACGTAGCACAGGTCAAGCGCGGCAGCGCCCGGGCGGCGCAGCCCGGCGCACTGTTGCATCACGTCTTCGAACATCTGCACGTAGCGCTTGAGGTTGTCGCCCTTGCGGAACGGAAAGCCGGTGCCGATCAGCGAATCGGCCAACCGCAGCCGCTTGGAAACGCGCAATCGCTTGTCATTCAGGAACGCGCCGCGGCCCTTGGAGGCATAAAACAGGTCGTTGCGCGACGGGTCGTACACAACGGCCTGCTGCACCTGCCCGCGATGGGCCAGCGCGATCGACACCGCATACACCGGGAAGCCGTGGATGAAGTTCGTGGTGCCGTCGAGCGGGTCGATGATCCACAGGTACTCGCTGTCCTTCGCCCCGCGGGCCCGGCCCGACTCTTCGGCCAGGATGCCGTGGCCGGGGTAGGCCGCGAGCAGGGTGTCGATGATGAGGTTCTCGGCCGCCTGATCGACTTCGGTCACGAAGTCGTTCGGCGCCTTGGTGTTGACCTTGATCAGGTCGATGTCCATCGAGGCCCGGTTGATCAGCCCGCCGGCCGCACGTGCGGCCTTGACGGCAATGTTGAGCATCGGGTGGAGCGCTTGCGCCATGGGAGGGACCTGTTGGGTACGGGTGAGCGGGTGAGCCGGCAATAAAAAGAACGGCCGGCGAGGCGGATCGAAGAGGCGATCGGCCGGGCCGGCGCGGCGCAGCTGAGCTGCTGCCGATAATCATGATTTTACGCGACGCCCATGCAAGCCGAGACTGAGCCCACGCCCGACCCCGTGCTCGATTCAACCCGCTTCGTTCTGCTCGGCACCAGCCACCCGGGCAACGTGGGCGCAGCGGCACGGGCAATGAAGGTGATGGGTTTTCACGATCTGGTGCTCGTCGCGCCGCGTCTGCCTGACGTGGCCGCGCACCCGGAAGCGCTGGCGATGGCCAGCGGCGCGGCCGACATCTTGCAGGCCGCGCGTGTGGTGGCGACCTTGGCCGACGCGATGGACGGCGTCACCCACGCCTGTGCCACGGCGATGACGCCGCGCGATTTCGGGCCGCCGACGCACGCGCCGCGTGACTTGTTCCCCGGCCTCGCCAGCAGCGGCCACCGCGTCGCGCTGGTGTTCGGCTCGGAGCGCTTCGGCATGAGCAACGACGACGTCTACCGCTGCCACGCCTGCCTCAGCATCCCGACCGATCCGGCCTACGGCTCGCTCAACCTGGCGCAGGCGGTGCAGTTGCTGGCCTACGAGTGGCGCCAGGCGCTGGGCGGCTTTGCGGTGCAGCCGCGAACGCTCGATCGCCAGCTTGCGAGCGTGGCGCAGGTGCAGGGCCTGCTCGAGCATTGGCAGCAGACCCTGGTCGACATCGGCTTCCTCGACCCGGCGGTGCCGGCCAGGCTGATGCCGCGCCTGAACCAGCTTCTGAACCGGGCGCAACTCGGCACCGAAGAAGTCAACATCCTGCGCGGGATGGCAAGAAGCCTGGCGTTGCGGAAGTAGTTCACGCTGCGCGGGCCCCGCGGACGCGGGGTTCCCCCTGGGGCACGGGGTCGTGCCGAGCCGCATCCGCGGTGAACATTCAGCCATCGGATCGCGGTGCTTCCCGACCTCGACGAAACCCACCCAAAGCCACCCCAAGGATTTCCATGAAGTTGCTCCAGACCACCCTCATCGCCGCTGCCGCTTTGTGCGCTGCCCAGGCCCACGCCTACACCGCGTCGATCACGGCCGGCCCGACCAGCCTCGTTGTCGGCGCGACGACCGAGACCTTCCAGGGTGCGGCGGTGTTCGCCCGTGCCGGACAGTGGGACATCTTCAATTCCAGCGATGCCGGCGTCGGCCTCACAGGCAACGGCATCTTCCTGGCGCCGGGCATTTCGGCCCAGCCGCAGAAGGGCCTCGTCTCGGCCGACGACAAGTGGGCTTCGGTGGCGGGTGGCCACACGGCCACGATGTCGTTTGCCGCCGGCACGAAGTACGTCGGCTTTCTGTGGGGCTCGGTGGACTCCTACAACACGGTCACGTTCTTCGACGGCGCCATCGCGATCGCTGCGTTCACCGGCGGCCCCGGCGGACTGGGCGTGAACCAGGTGCCTTCGGGCAACGGCGACCAATCGGTCGCGCAGTACTTCAACTTCAACGCGTCGTCGATCACCTCGGTCGAGTGGAAGTCGGGCGGCAATGCGTTCGAGATCGACAACGTGTCGGCCGTGCCCGAGCCCGAGACCTATGCGCTGATGCTGGCCGGGTTGGTTGGAATCGGCTTCATGGTGCGCCGTCGCACGGTCTGATCGGGCCTGAAGTCTGGGCGGCAGGGATGCCGGCGGCCCCTTCGGGGGCCGTTTTTGCGTGTGTGTTTTCGGTGGCCTGGTCGGTTGCGTTTTGCCCGCCCGTCCGGCGGGCCCGCAGCCGCTCGCAGGGTGGCCCCACAAGGGCAGGGGAGGGGAGTGCGCGGCTACACTGCGTCGAACACACTCAAGCGGCCTGACCATGTTCGAGCGTCTGCGAGAAGACATCGCCTGCATCCTGGAGCGCGACCCCGCTGCGCGCAGCGCCTGGGAAGTTTTGACCTGCTACCCCGGCCTGCACGCGCTGGTGCTGCACCGCCGCGCTCACTGGTGCCGAAAGCACGGCCTGCACTGGCTGGCCCGTTTCGTCTCGAACCTGGCGCGCTTTCTGACGGGCATCGAAATCCACCCCGGGGCGACCATCGGCCGGCGCGTCTTCATCGACCACGGCATGGGCGTCGTGGTCGGCGAGACGGCCGAGATCGGCGACGAGTGCACCATTTACCAAGGCGTGACGCTGGGCGGCACTGCGTTGACGAAAGGTGCCAAGCGGCACCCGACGCTCGGCCGCGGCGTGATCGTCGGTGCGAACTCGCAGGTGCTGGGCGGCTTCACGGTGGGCGAAGGCGCCCGCGTCGGCTCGAACGCGGTGGTGTTGAAGGCGGTGCCGCCCGGCGCCACCGCGGTGGGCAACCCGGCCCGTGTGATCCACGCCGAGACCGACGCGGCACGCGAAGCGGCGGCGGCGAAGATGGGCTTCTCGGCCTACGGCATCACCCAGGGCGACGACCCGGTGGCGCAGGCGATGAAGGGCCTGATCGACAACGCCTCGGGCCAGGAACACCAGATCGCGCTGCTGTGGCAGGCGATCGAAAAACTCTCGGCGCGTTCGCGTGAGTTGCCCAGTGAAGACTGCGTGCCGCAGGACGCGCACACGACGGAGTCGTTCGACGCCGAGCGGCTGACCCGCTTGGTCAAGTAGACGCTGGCGTCGCGGACCGCTGCGCAGACTTCGGGCGAAACGCCTTGGACACGGCTGGGTCGGTCTCAAGGAACGGCCCGCCGATCAGGTCGATGCAGTAGGGCACCGCAGCGAAGATGCCGGGCACCGGTGGTTGCGCTGAGGGCAAGCCTTCGAGGGTTTCCGCGATCGACTTCGGCTGGCCCGGCAGGTTCACGATCAAGGCCTTGCCGCGGATCACCGCGACTTGGCGCGACAGGATGGCGGTCGGCACGAAGTGCAGCCCGATCTGGCGCATCTGTTCGCCAAAGCCGGGCATGAGCTTGGTCGCCACGGCCAGCGTCGCCTCGGGCGTCACATCGCGTGGCGCCGGGCCGGTGCCGCCGGTGGTCAGCACCAGATCGCAAGTCGCAACGTCGACCAGTTCGCGCAGTGTGGTGGCAATGCAGGCTTCGTCGTCCGGAATCAGCCGCGTTTCCCAGGCGATCGGGTTGAGCAGCGCGCGCTGCAACCAGGCTTGCAATGCGGGAAGGCCCTTGTCCTCATAAACGCCGCTGGAGGCGCGGTCGCTGATTGAGACGAGGCCGATGCGGACTGGATCGAAGGAGTTGGACATATCGGCGTTCCTTGGTCGTCAGCTGGCGCCTGGCTTCGGGGCCGCGCGGCAGGCGGTGCCCGCTGGGGGCTCACACTGGAGCGGTCGGCGCTGCGCGCCGACTAGGCTGTGTGCCCTGGCGCTTGCAAGCGCCAGGGCGTTCGCCAGGCACGGAACAGTCCGCAGGGACTGTTCCATGTCCGGGCTCACTGCGTCGGCCTGGGGTCGCGTCGCAAAACTCGCGGCGTTCGCTGCGCTCACTCTGCTCAAACAGTTGCGACGGGTCAGATTACGAAGCACGCTGCGCGTGCCGACCCCAGGCCTGCGCTCCTCGCCGCCCCACAGATCGCCCCCAACGGGCACCGCCTGCCGCGCTCTGCCGTTGGGTTTTCTGGTCGAGCAAGGCACGCGCCGCTTTGCAAAGGCGCGCCCGGACAGGCCACGCAGCGCCTCGATGGCGCCGAGAAGGTGAGCCCCGACGCAAGTGTTCCGGGGGACCGATTGCGCCTGGCGAGGGCCCGGGCCTCTGGCCCGGGCCGCAGGGAAGTCGGCGCAACGCGCCGACCGCCAGCGACGAAGCTTCGTTGCCTGTTCGGGCGTGCCTTTGCCGCACCACCCAGTGCGAGCGAATCTCAAGGCCCTGTCGGCAAAGTTCACTTCAGCCCGGCAGCGCCAACTGCGCCTGCTTGATGAACTGGAAGAGCTCCCGGTAAGCCCGCCCGCTGCGTTGCTCGGGCGCTGCCGCAGCGTCTTTGCGCGCAGCGCGGATCAGGCTGCGCAGCCGCTGCACGTCGCTCTCCGGGAAGGCGGTCGTCCACCCGGTCAGCGTGTCATCGGACTCGACCATCCTGTCGCGCCAGACCTCGGCCTGGTGCAACGTCAACGCGTCCTTGGCCTGGCCGAGGCGCATTGCGGCCACCGCCTGGCGGACCGGCTCCGGGTCGATCCGCCGCATCAGCTTTCCGATGAATTGCATCTGTCGCCGGCGCCCTTCGTGCGAGCGGGTGCGCCTGAATTCCTGCACCGCCGAGAGCAATGAATCGGGCAGCGCCAGCGTGGCGATGCGGTCGTCGGACAGTGCTACCAGCGCTTCGCCCAGGTCTTGCAGCTCGTGCATCGCCTTCTTCAACTGCGTCTTGCTCGGCCGCTCGCGCAGCGCACCATCGTCGGCCGTGTCGGGGGGGGCGCTGGGGTCGGGCAGGTTCATGCAATGAGGGCAGCGAAAAGGCCTAGTTATGATAGCCGTCACCCTTGGGATGTGCCCTTGCGGCCTTTGCAGAGTGACCCCATGCCCAGCCCTTCCGCTTCTGTCTCGCCCTCTTCGCCGCACGGCTTTGCGTACCCCCGCGCGACCTTCGAGCAATTGGTCGACGATGCGCTCGCGTTTGCGCGCGGCCTGGGCGCGAGCGACGCAGGCGCCGAGGTGTCGGAGGGCGCAGGCCTGTCGGTCTCGGTGCGCAAGGGCGAGATCGAAAACGTCGAGCGCAATCGTGACAAGTCGCTCGGCGTCACGGTCTATCTCGGCCAGCGCCGTGGCAACGCGAGCACCTCGGACTATTCGCGCGCAGCGCTCGAACAAACGGTGCGCGCGGCCTACGACATCGCCCGCTTCACCGCCGAAGACCCGGCCGCCGGCTTGCCCGATGCGGCCGACATGGCCCGCGGCGACGCGGCAAGGCGCGACCTCGACTTGTTCCACCCGTGGGCCGTCGACGCCGCCGAGGCGGCCGAGATCGCCCGCCGCTGCGAGGGCGCGGCGTTCGCCACCGACCGCCGCATCACCAATTCCGAAGGCGCGGGCGTGTCGGCCCAGCAATCGCATTTCTTCGCCGGCAACAGCCGCGGCTTTCGTGGCGGCTATGCCAGTTCCCGCCACTCGCTGTCGGTAGCGCCGATCGCCTCGCTGCCGCGCCGCGGAGGCGACGACATGCAACGCGACGCTTGGTACAGCTCGATGCGCTCGGCCACCGATCTTGCCGCGCCCGAGGCGGTTGGGCGCTATGCCGCCGAGCGCGCGCTGTCGCGCCTCAAGTCGCGCAAGATCGCGACCTGCGAAGTGCCGGTGCTGTTCGAGTCATCGCTGGCTTCGGGCCTGCTCGGCGCCTATGTGCAGGCCACCAGCGGCGGCGCGCTGTACCGCAAGTCGAGCTTTCTGCTCGACAGCCTGGGCCAGGCGGTGCTGCCCAGGCACATCGACGTGTTCGAGGACCCCCATGTGCCACGCGCCAAGGGCAGCGCGCCGTTCGACGACGAGGGCGTGCTGACCCGGCCGCGCAAGGTGGTGGACGCGGGCGTGGTGCAGGGCTACTTTTTGTCGACCTATTCCGCGCGCAAGCTCGGCATGCGCAGCACCGGCCACGCCGGCGGTTCGCAGAACCTGCACTTCAGCAGCCGCCTGACAAAGCCCGGCGACGACCTCGACGCGATGTTGCGCAAGCTCGGCCGCGGCCTGTTCGTGATCGAGCTGATGGGCCAGGGCGTGAACTACGTTACGGGCGACTATTCGCGCGGTGCGGCGGGGTTCTGGGTCGAAGGCGGGCGCATTGCCCACCCGGTGGACGAAATCACGATCGCCGGCAACTTGCGCGACATGTTCAAGGCCATCGTCGCGGTCGGCGCCGATGCCTACACCTCGGGCAGCCGGACGCTCGGATCGGTGTTGATCGAGCGGATGAAGGTGGCCGGGTCCTAGCGCGGTTGCAGGCAGGCCCCGAAGCGGCCCGCGCGAGGCTTCGGCCGGCCCTTGCCGGACGGGTAAACACTTGCGTCCGCGCCCTGAGCTCGCTCCTAAAATCCGGCGCTCGCGGGCTGTTTTGCCTTATCTTTGCACAGGAGATTTTTCATGGAACGTCGTTCCTTCATTCGCCAGACCGGCCTGGCCGGTGTGCTGGCCGCTGGTGTCGCGCCGGCCGTGGTCCATGCCCAGGCCACGATCCGCTGGCGTCTCGCGTCGAGCTTCCCGAAGTCGCTGGACACGATCTTCGGCGGCGCGGATGCCTTCGCCAAAGCGGTCAGCGACATGACGGGCGGCAAGTTCCAGATCTCGACCCACGCCGGTGGCGAACTGATGCCCGCATTCGGCGTCGTCGACGGGGTGCAGAACGGCACGGTCGAAGTGGCACACACCGCGCCGTACTACTTCTTCGGCAAGGACGAAACCTTCGCGCTCGGTTGCGCCATTCCGTTCGGCCTCAACAGCCGCCAGATGACGGCCTGGATGTACGAGGGCAACGGCCTGAAGTTGATGCGCGAGTTCTACGCCGCATACAACATCATCAGCTTTCCGGGTGGCAACACCGGGGCGCAGATGGGCGGTTGGTTCCGCAAGGAGATCAAGTCGGCCGAAGACCTGAAGG
Organism: bacterium; assembly: GCA_031417295.1. Classification (GTDB taxonomy): domain Bacteria; phylum Pseudomonadota; class Gammaproteobacteria; order Burkholderiales; family Burkholderiaceae_C; genus CAIKUF01. The sequence goes on from JANOVJ010000174.1 coordinate 11,597, forward strand.
GCCTCAAGTTCCGCGCCGGCGGCTTCGCTGGCAAGGTGCTCAGCCGGATGGGCGTGGTGCCACAGAACATTCCCGGCGGCGAGATTTATCAGGCCCTCGAGAAGGGCACGATCGACGCGGCCGAGTGGGTGGGGCCGTACGATGACCTGAAGCTCGGCTTCAACAAGGTCGCGCCCTTCTACTTCTACCCCGGCTGGTGGGAAGGGGGCCCGCAACTCGATCTCTTTGTCGGCCTCAAGGCGTACAACACCCTCTCGGCTGAGTACAAGGCCATCCTCGAGGCGGCGGCTTCGTACGCGCACGTCGACATGCAAGCCAAGTACGACGGCCGCAACCCGGGCGCACTGAAGACGTTGGTGTCGCAAGGCACCAAGCTCGTGCCGTTCCCGAAGGACGTGATGGACCTGGCATTCAAGGAAGCGATGGCGTTGTACGAGGAACTGAGCGAGAAGAACCCGAACTGGAAGAAGGTCTATACCGACTACGCGAACTTCCGCCGCGACCAGAACCTGTGGTTCCGCTTCACCGAGATGCGCTTCGACACCTACATGCAGAGCGTCAAGCTCTGACGAGCGGACGCTCCGTGCCAAGGCCTCGCTCTGCGGGGCCTTGTTGTTGGTGCCTTCGCTACTCGGCGGAAGCGGCCTTGAACGGTCGCCGTTCCTCCAGTTCGCCCATGTAGCCTTCAACGGCAGCGCCCTCGCGGCGCAGGAAGTCGGCCACGGCCTGCGCAAACTGCGGGTGGGCGAGCCAGTGCGCCGACGCCGTGGCCACCGGCAGCAAGCCGCGCGCCATCTTGTGCTCGCCCTGCGCGCCGCCCTCGAATCGCGTGTAGCCATTGGCGATGCACCAGGCCAGCGGTTGGTAGTAGCAGGCCTCGAAATGCAGGCAGGCCACGGGCTCGATCGCACCCCAGTAGCGGCCGAAGGCGTTGCCGCGCGCCGGATCGATGGCGATCAGCGAGGCCGCGATGCGGCGGCCTTCGCGCTCGGCGATGAAGAGCAGCCAGTGCTCGGGCATCGCGGCCGCCATGCGGGCAAAGAAGTCGCGCGTCAGGTACGGCGTCGAGTGGTGGGCGCGGTAGGTGAGGGTGTAGCAGCGGTAGAAGAAGTCCCAATCGTCGGGGGTGATGTCGGTGCCGACGCGGGCGCTGAAGCTGACGCCGGCTTCGGCCACCTTGCGCCGTTCCTGCCCGATCTTCTTGCGCTTTTCGCGTTGCAGGCTGGCCAGGAAATCGGCGAAGTCTGCGTAGCGTGCGGGCTCGCGATTGGACCAGTGGAACTGGACCGTGCTGCGCATCATCCAGCCCGCCTCGCGGGCAACGCGCTGGTCGGCCTCGTCGAGGAACAACAGGTGGGCCGAAGACAGGCCGGCGTTGCCCACCAGGCTTTGCATCGCGCGCAGCAGCACCGCGCGCAAATGGTCGTCGCGGGCCAGCAGGCGCGGCCCGGGCACCGGCGTGAACGGCACCGCGCCGAGCAGCTTGGGGTAGTAGGCCAGGCCATGGCGCTGGTAGGCGTCGGCCCAGGCCCAGTCGAAGACGTATTCGCCGTAGGAATGGTCTTTCAGGTACAGCGCCGTGGCGGCGACGAGGGCTTCGACGCCGCCCTCATGGGCGAACACGCCAATGAACTGCGCGGTCCAACCGGCCGCGGGCGACGCGCTCTCCGACTCGTGCAGCGCCAGCAGGTATTCGTGGCGCATGAACGGCGTGGCCGAAGGCTGCGCAGCGAGCAGCGCATTCCACTGCGCCGCGTCGATCTGTGCCGGGCTGTCGAGGACCCGGATGACATAATCGTTCGAGCTGTTTCCCTGGTCCTCCTGGCGCATATGTCAACCCAAAATCCGGTCAAGGTGGCGCTGGCCCAGATCAACGCCACGGTCGGAGATACGGCCGGCAATTCGCGCCTGATTGCCGATGCGGCACGGCGTGCCCATGCGCAGGGCGCGCAGCTGGTGCTGACGCCCGAACTCAGCCTGTGCGGCTACCCGCCAGAAGACCTGCTGCTGCGCAACGCCTTCATGCAGGCCTGTGCCCAGGCGCTGTTGGGATTGGCGGCGGAGCTGGCCGATTGCGAAGGCTTGCATGTGGTGGTCGGGCATCCGCATCAGTTCGGGCAAAGCGGCGATCTTAGGTCGCGCTCGCAGGCGGTGCCGCAACGCTTCAACGCGGCCTCGGTGCTGGCAGGGGGACGGGTGATCGCCACCTACTGCAAGCGCGAGCTGCCGAACTACCAGGTGTTCGACGAGCGGCGCTATTTCGCGTCGGGGCGCGACGGCGGGCAGGGTGCGGTGGTGTTCGAGGTCGGCGGCCTGAAGTTCGGCCTCAACATCTGCGAGGACGCGTGGTTCGCTGAGCCGGCGCGCGCCGCCAAGGCGGCCGGGGCGCAGGTGCTGTGCGTACTCAATGCGTCGCCGTTTCATCTGGGCAAGGTGACCGAGCGCGAACAGCGCATGGCCGAGCGGGTGCGCGATGTCGGGCTGCCGCTGCTGTACACGCACCTGACCGGTGGGCAAGATGAAGTGGTGTTCGACGGCGCGTCGTTCGCGCTCGACGCGCAGGGCCGCGTGGCGGCGCGGGCGCCGATGTTCGAAGAAGCGCTGTGGGTGGTTGAGGTTTCGGCGGATGGCGGCGTCACGGGCCAGGTCACCGCTGTGCCGGAGATCGAAGCCCAGGCCTGGTCAGCCCTCGTCACCGGGGTGCGCGACTACCTCGGCAAGAACGGTTTTCCGAGCGTGCTCATCGGGCTCTCGGGTGGCATCGATTCGGCGCTGGTGCTGGCGGTCGCGGTCGATGCGCTGGGCGCGGAGCGTGTGCGCTGCGTGATGATGCCTTCGCCCTACACGGCCGACATCTCCTGGATCGACGCGCGCGACATGGCGCAGCGGCTTAACGTGCGCTACGACGAGATCTCGATCGTGCCGATGTTCGATATGTTTCTGGCGAGCCTGGCGGGTGAGTTCGCCGGCCGGAAGGCTGACGCGACCGAAGAGAACATCCAGGCCCGCATTCGCGGCACGCTGCTGATGGCGCTGTCGAACAAGTTTGGCTCGATCGTGCTGACCACCGGCAACAAGAGCGAGATGGCGACCGGCTACTGCACGCTGTACGGCGACATGGCCGGCGGCTTCGCGGTCATCAAGGACGTGGCCAAGACGCTGGTGTACCGCCTCGCCGCGTGGCGGAACATGCAGGGCAGCGAGGTCATCCCCGAGCGCATCATCACCCGCCCACCATCAGCCGAATTGCGGCCCGACCAGACCGACCAGGACAGCCTGCCGCCCTACGAGGTGCTCGACGCGATCCTGCAGCGCTACATGGAGGAAGACCAGAGCATCGACGACATCGTCGCGGCGGGCTTGCCCGAAGCCGACGTGCAGCGCGTGACGCACCTGATCAAGGTCAACGAGTACAAGCGGCGCCAGTCGCCAGTGGGCATCCGCATCACCCACCGCTCCTTCGGCAAGGACTGGCGTTACCCGATCACCTCGAAGTTTCGGGCCTGAGCCCCGGTGCAGGGCCCCGCATACACTAGGCTTCAAGTCAACCTTGCCTGTGGGAGCCCGCCATGAAACAGATCAGCGCCATCGTCAAACCGTTCAAGCTCGAAGAGGTGCGCGAGGCTCTTGCCGGCGTGGGCGTGACCGGCCTCACCGTGACCGAAGTCAAGGGCTTCGGGCGCCAGAAGGGGCACACCGAGCTGTACCGCGGCGCAGAGTACGTGGTTGACTTCCTGCCCAAGGTCAAGGTCGAGGTGGTGGTCAAGGACGGCGATGTCGAGCGCTGCATCGAGGCCATCGTCAAGGCCGCCAAGACCGGCAAGATCGGCGACGGCAAGATCTTCGTCACCAATGTCGAGCAGGTCGTTCGCATCCGTACTGGCGAGACCGACGAAGACGCTGTCTGAGGACGTGCCCGGGTGCCGGCGTACCGGGGCTCGCCTCGGGCGGGGCGCGAGTTCTGCGAGTGCGCAGCCCGCAAGGCGCCTGACTTGCGCTGCGGCGGTCGTCAGATCTGGCCGTAGTTTCCCGGGCCCGAAGCGGGGCGAGCCAGCGCCGCCATTCGGTCGAGCAGCACCTCGGCATCGGCCGCCACCTGCAGCAGGTCGCGCTGCGCAGCCGGCACAAAACCACGCGCGACGCTGTGCTCCAGGAATGCCAGCAGCCCGTCGTAGTAGCCCGCGGCATTGAACAGGCCGACCGGCTTGGTGTGGTAGCCGAGCTGAAGCCAGGTCCAGACCTCGAACAATTCTTCGAAGGTGCCGATGCCGCCCGGCAGCGCGATGAAGGCATCGCTGCGTTCGGCCATCAGCCGCTTGCGCTCGTGCATGGTCTCGACAACGTGCAGTTCGGTCAGCCCGCCGTGGCCGAGTTCGCGCCCCATCAGCGCCTGCGGGATGACGCCGATGACCTCGGCACCAGCGGCGAGCGCCGCATCGGCAACGTGGCCCATCAAGCCGGCGCGCCCGCCACCGTAGACGAGCCGCCAGCCGCGTTGGCCGATGGCCTGGCCGACCGCGCGAGCAGCGGACACGAAGGCCGCATCGTCACCGTCGCGCGAGCCGCAATAGACGCACAGCGAGAGAGCGTTTCCACGCGGGGCGGACATGGTGGTTCGTCAGCGCGCCGGCTGCGGCTCAGGCTGCCAATGCACCAGCCGGGTACCGCCGGCTACGTCATGCCAGAACTGCCGGTCCGGGCGCAGCCAGGCCAGCCCGGCGTAGCCAACGACGCCGGTGGCCAGCGCGCCGAGGATCGGCCCGGTGCTCGCCGCGCCGGCCCACCACAGCGCCAGCAGCGCGGGCGCGAACCAGAGCCACGCGAGCAGGTAGCGCAACAGCGCGTGACCGACGGACAAGGGCGCACCGTCGGCACGAAGGACGCGGATGCGCCAGGTCTTCATCGCGACGGTCTGCCCGCCGTGCGACCAGAACCACGCGAAGTACGCACCCAGCACCACGAACAGGAATGCCTGCAGGCCGTGGCGACCGAGCAGCGCGTGGCGTTGGTCGGTCAGGGTGCCGTAGAGCAGGCCGGCCACCATCAGCACGCCGAACAGCAGCACGCCCTCGTAGAGGAAGCAGGCCATGCGCCGGCCCAAAGGGGGAGCCGGCAGCCGCTCAGCGGGCGAACCCGCGGCGGCCAGGCCAGACGCAGCGCTCACGGGCGTGACGCCGCTGCCGCCGGCGCCGTGCCGGCACGGGCCGGCGTGCCCTGTGCGCCGGCTTGCGGCAGCAGCGTCTTCTTGTCGACGAACTCGGGCGTCGTGGCGATCTTGGGCATGCCATTCTGCTGATGTGCTGGCGGCGCGGGCGGTTTGGACATCAACGTGGTCGTGGCACCCGGCTGGGCCTGCACGACCGTCGGCGCCACCGGCTTGGACGGCACGGCCGATGCCGCGGCTGGCACAGTGTTCAGCTTCGGCTGCGGGCCTTCACGCACCAACTTCTCGGGCCGCGCTACGGCCGCGGTCTTGGCGCCAGCCGGGCCGGAGCCGCTGGCCGCGGTGCCAGGCTTGACGCCCGCCGTGGCGGCCGGCGGCCCGGCGCGGTCGGCCAACTCGCGCCGCTGCTCGAGCGGCAGCGCCTGGTAGGCCTCCCAACTGGCTTGCCGGTTGCCCGTGGGCACCTGCTTGGCCTCCTGGTAGTTCAGGCGCACCTGGCCTCGCTCGGACGGGGTGAGCTTGGCCCACTCGGCCATCCTGGCTTGCATTCGCAACTGGTCTTCCGCGGGCATGGCGGGGAAGCGTTCGGCAATGTCGAGCCACTTTTGCTTACGCTGGCCATCGATGCCCGGCCAGTCGCGCTCGAGTGGCTTCAGGGCCTCGCGCTGCGCCGGTTTCAGCGTGGCCCAGGCCGGGCCCTGTTCGGCGCTGGCCGGGGCCACGGGGCGTACCGACGGGCTGGAAGCGGCCGGTTTCAGCTGCGCATGGGCCCACGGCGCAGCGGCGCCAAGAACGGTGAAGGCAATGCCGAGGGCGAGGGATCTCATCCTATTCGCTGGGCGACTTGAGGAATTCCAGGAATCCCGGATCGCTGTAGGCCGCAGGCGGGAGTTCATCGGCCAGCAAGTCGAAGTCGATCTCGGCGGCGGCTTCGATCTGGGCGCGGACGTGCTGGTTCTGGATCAGCACCAGGCCCGCCACCAGCGCAAGCAGCGGCAATGCCGAGGCGAGCTTGACCCACCACGGCGAAAGCGATGACGGCCCACCGCTGAGCGTGAGCACGCCGGAACGGCCCACGCTGGCCCGCAGCACCGGGCTCGGCTGGGCCGCGCGCCGAGCCCGCGCTTGCGCCAGGGCGCTGTCGCGGGCGAAGCGCAGCCGCTCGTCAACGTCATGTGTGCCGCGCTCGGCCTGCTCGGACAGGCAGGCCGCCACCCGCATCGCGTAGCGCGATTGCAGGGCCGTGGTATCGATGTTGCGAAGCTTCATCATCGTGATGCGAGTGTCGTTCATGGCTCAATCCCTTTGGCCTTCAGAGCCTTCGCCAAGGCGTGCACCGCGCGCGAGCAGTGCGTCTTGACGCTTCCTTCCGAGCAACCCATGACAGTGGCTGTCTCGGCGACATCGAATTCTTCCCAATAACGCAGCAGGAAGGCTTCGCGTTGACGTGTCGGCAAATTTGACACCTCTCCCTCGATGGCAAGCAGGATCTGCGCCCGCGACACCGAGTCGGCCGCGCTTTCGGAGGCGGTGGAGCCGTCGGCGGCCTCCAGGGTTTCGAGCAAGTCGAAGTCGCCGTGTTCGCCGAAGGCCTCGAACTGCGAGAAGTTCTGCACCAGCGAAGTGCGAACCTTCTGGCGCCGGAACCAGTCCATGGTCGCGTTCGACAGGATGCGGTGGAAGACCAGCGGTAGCTCCGCCGCAGGCCGGTCGAAATACTTCTCGGCCAGCCGGATCATCGAGTCCTGCACGATATCCAGTGCGGCGTCGTCATCGCGAACGGTGTAGGCCGTGCGTTTGAAGGCGCGCTTCTCGACGCTCTTGAGAAAGTCGGACAGTTCTTTGTCGGTGGCCAAGGGGCGGCGGCGCTCGCGGGGCAGGGGAAGCGGGAACGATTATGTCATCGCCGTTCGAGGCCCACCCACGGCTGCCGGTGACCAATGCATCCGATGACATAATGCTGTTTTGCACAACAGTCTGGTCCTGATCTTGCCGCCCAACCGGGGCGCCATGCTGCAGACCGCACAGGTTCCGCTGCCGCCTCACGAGGGTGCGCGAAGGAGCACCGATGGTTTTTCGTCAGAGAAATTCACAAAGGTTGGAAATGGAAATGTCATCCGCGGAACTCAAGCGCGCCGCCACGGCGCAGCCGCAAACGCCCCCCACCGAACTGAACGGATCGGAAATCCTGGTCCGTTGTCTTCAGGCCGAGGGCGTGAAGTACCTCTGGGGCTACCCCGGCGGCGCGGTTCTCTACATCTACGACGCGCTCTACAAGCAAGACGCGATCGAGCACGTGCTGGTGCGCCATGAGCAGGCCGCGGTGCACGCCGCCGACGGCTACGCGCGCGCCACCGGCGAGGTCGGCGTTGCACTTGTCACCTCGGGGCCGGGCGTCACGAATGCGGTGACCGGCATCGCCACGGCGTACATGGACTCGATCCCGATGGTGATCGTGACCGGCCAGGTGCCGACGCACGCGATCGGGCTCGATGCCTTCCAGGAGTGCGACACGGTGGGCATCACGCGCCCGATCGTGAAGCACAACTTCCTGGTCAAGGACGTGCGCGACCTGGCGATGACGCTGAAGAAGGCCTTCCACATCGCGCGCACCGGCCGGCCGGGGCCGGTGGTGGTCGATATCCCGAAGGACGTGTCGCTCAACAAGACGAGCTTCAGCTACCCCGCGACGGTGGAGATGCGCTCCTACAACCCGGTGAAGAAGGGCCACGGCGGGCAGATCCGCAAGGCGGTGCAGTTGCTGCTGCAGGCCAAGCGGCCGTACATCTACACCGGTGGCGGGGTGATTCTGGGCAACGCCTCGGCCGAGTTGCGCGAACTGGCCGACCTGCTCGGCTACCCCTGCACCAACACGCTGATGGGCCTGGGCGCCATTGCGGCCAGCGACCCCAAGTTCCTCGGCATGCTCGGCATGCACGGCACTTATGAAGCCAACATGACGATGCAGCACTGCGATGTGCTGCTGGCCGTCGGCGCGCGCTTCGACGACCGGGTGATCGGCAACCCGAAGCACTTCGCGTCGGTGGAGCGCAAGATCGTCCACATCGACATCGACCCGTCGTCGATCTCCAAGCGCGTCAAGGTCGACATCCCGATCGTCGGCGACGTGAAAGACGTGCTTCAGGAATTGATCTTGCAAGTGCGCGATGCGCAAGCCCGGCCCGACGCTGCGGCGCTCGCGGCCTGGTGGGGCCAGATCGACGAATGGCGCAAGCGCGACTGCCTGAAGTTCAAGAACAGCAGCGACGTGATCAAGCCGCAGTTCGTGGTCGACAAGCTGTGGGAGCTGACCAAGGACAGCGACGCCTACATCACGTCGGATGTTGGCCAGCACCAGATGTGGGCCGCGCAGTACTACCGCTTCGAGAAGCCGCGGCGCTGGATCAACTCCGGTGGTCTCGGCACCATGGGCGTCGGCCTGCCGTATGCGATGGGCATCAAGCTCGCCAAGCCGGAAGCGGATGTTTTCTGCATCACCGGTGAGGGGTCGATCCAGATGTGCATCCAGGAGCTGTCGACCTGCCTGCAATACAAGACCCCGGTGAAGATCGTGTCGCTGAACAACCGCTACCTGGGCATGGTGCGGCAGTGGCAGCAGCTCGACTATGGCGGCCGCTATTCGCACAGCTACATGGATGCGCTGCCCGATTTCGTCAAGCTCGCCGAGGCCTACGGCCACGTCGGCCTGCTGGTCGAGAAGCCGGGCGACGTGGAAGACGCATTGCGCGAGGCGATCCGGCTGAAGGACCGCACCGTGTTCCTCGACATCCGCACCGACCCGACCGAAAACGTCTGGCCGATGGTCAAGGCCGGGCAGGGCATCTCGGAGATGCTGCTCGGGTCCGAAGACCTGTAATGCGCTGAATGCGGGCACTAGGTCGGGCGTTACCGCGCCCGGTCGAACGCCCCCAGGATGCGCGGCACAGCTTCGGCGAATTTCGTCAATTCATCACCACCACGCAGCGTGGCCAAAGGCCGCCGGTTACCGCCGGTGGCGTGAAGAGCGCGCTCACACCGCACCATGAAACACATCATTGCCCTGCTGCTCGAAAACGAGCCCGGCGCGCTGTCGCGCGTCGTCGCCTTGTTTTCCGCCCGCGGCTACAACATCGAAAGCCTGACCGTCGCAACGACCGAGGACGCCTCGCTGTCGCGCATGACCATCGTCACCAGCGGCAGCGACGAAGTGATCGAGCAGATCACCAAGCACCTGAACCGGCTGATCGAGGTGGTGAAGGTGGTCGACCTCACCGAGGCAAGCTACACCGAGCGCGAACTGATGCTGATCAAGGTTCGCGCGGTCGGCAAGGAGCGCGAAGAGATGAACCGCATGGCCGACATCTTCCGCGGCCGCATCATCGACGTCACCGAGAAGAGCTACACCATCGAGCTGACGGGCGACTCGGCCAAGCTCGACGCGTTC
>JANOVJ010000175.1:0-14189 GCA_031417295.1 bacterium
CGCGTCGCAAAACTCGCTGCGTTCGCTGCGCTCACTCTGCTCAAACAGTTGCGACGAGTCAGCTTACGAAGCGCGCTGCGCACGCCGACCCCAGGCCTGCGCTCCTCGCCGCCCCACAGATCGCCCCCAGCGGGCACCGCCCGCCGCGCTCTACCGTGGGGTTTCTTGGTCGAGGAAAACACTCGCCGCTTTGCAAAGGCGGGCCCGGATCGGCGATCGACAGCCCAGGCCAAGGTCGTGCGAGGCGATTTCATGTCAGTACCCAAGGTACGAACGGCGCACCGCGTCGTTGCGCTTGATCTCGTCCGACGTGCCCGACAGCACCACCCGCCCGGTCTCGATCAGGTACGCATGGTCGGCCAGGTCGAGCGCCATCGCCGCGTTCTGCTCGACCAGCAGGATGCTGACTTTCTCGCGCTGGTTGATGACCCGCATGATGTCGAAGATGTCGCGCACGATCAGTGGCGCCAATCCGAACGACGGTTCGTCGAGCAGCAGCAAGCGCGGGCGCAGCATCAGCGCGCGCGACACGGCCAGCATCTGCTGCTCGCCCCCCGACAAGGTGCCGGCCTGCTGGTGGCGGCGCTCCTTCAGGCGCGGAAAGTAGCCATAGATGCGCTCGAAGTCCTGCTCCACCGAGGCCTTGTCCTTGCGCGTGTAGGCGCCCAGGCGCAGGTTTTCTTCGGTGCTCAGGTTGACGAAGGTGCCGCGGCCATCCGGCACATGGGCAATGCCCAGGCGCACGAAGTCTTCGGTCGCCTTGGTCTCGATGCGCTGGCCACTGAAGCTGTTCGAGCCTTGGGTCTTGACCATCGCGCACAGCGCGCGCAGCGTGGTCGTCTTGCCGGCGCCGTTGGCGCCGAGCAGCGCGGTGATCGAACCTTCGGCCATCTTGAAGCCGATGCCGTGCAACACCCGCGTCGGGCCGTAGGCGGCGTGCAGGTTGGCGACTTCCAGCAAGCTCGCGGTCACGCTGCAACCCCGAGGTAGGCTTGAATGACGTCGGAATGCGCCTGCACTTCGGCCGGCGTGCCTTCGGCGATCTTGCGGCCGAAGTTGAGTGCAACCACCTTGTCGGAGACGCTCATCACCAGGCTCATGTGGTGCTCGACCAACAGCACCGTGATGCCGAGCCGGTCGCGCACCTCGCGCACCAGCGTGCCCAGGGCCGCGACCTCTTCATGGTTGAGGCCACTGGCGGGCTCGTCGAGCAACAGCAGCTTCGGGTCGGCCGCCAGCGCGCGCGCCAGCTCGACGCGCTTCTGGATCGCGAACGGCAGTTGCGAAACCGCGATGCCGACCACAGCATCGAGCCCGAGAAAGCGCACCAGTTCACGCGCCCGTTGCTCGGTTGCCCGGGCCTCGATGCCGACGCGCGGCAGACGCAGCGCGTTCGACAGAAAGCCGGTGGCGGTGCGGCAGTGGCGCCCGACCATCACGTTGTCGAGCACGCTCATGGTGCCGAACAGCGCCAGGTTCTGGAACGTGCGGCCAATGCCGAGTTCGGCGATGCGATGCTGGGCGAATTCGAGCAGCGGCTTGCCGTCGAAAACGATCCGCCCTTCGTTGCAGTTGTAGAGCCGGGACAGGCAGTTGAAAAGCGTCGTCTTGCCGGCGCCGTTGGGCCCGATCAGGCCCACGATCTGGCCCGCCGGCACACCGAACGACACCTTGTCGAGCGCCGTGATGCCGCCGAAGCGAACCGTGACGTCAGCCACGTCGAGCAGGTTCGCAGGGGCGGCGGCAGAAGCGTTCATGAGGTCCCGGTGGGCCTGGCCTGCAGGATGCGCCTCACGGGCGCCGGCTTCTGCTCGGCAATGGACGTGACCGTAACGCTTCCGCAAACTTGCGGAAGGGGTCAAACCCCTACTTGACGCGAGCGCGCCGCAGAGCCCCGGCAACCCGCGCTGCGGCGCAGGGGCGGGCGGCCCGCGACGCGCCTCACCCCATGTGCAAGCCCCCATTGACCGAGAAGTCGGCGCCGGTCGCGAAGCCCGACTCTTCAGACGCCAGCCACGCCACCATTGATGCAATGTCGCTGGGGGTGCCGAGGCGCTTGACAGGGATGCCGGCGACGATCTTGTCGAGCACGTCCTGGCGGATCGCCTTGACCATCTCGGTCGCGATGTAGCCCGGGCTGACCGTGTTCACGGTCACGCCCTTGTTCGCCACTTCCTGGGCCAGCGCCATCGTGAAGCCGTGCATGCCGGCCTTGGCGGCGGAGTAGTTGGTCTGGCCGAACTGGCCCTTCTCGCCGTTGACGGAACTGATGTTGATGACGCGGCCCCAGCCGCGGTCGGTCATGTCTTCGATGACCTGCTTGGTCACGTTGAACAGGCTCGTCAGGTTGGTCTCGATCACCGCGTCCCAGTCGGTGCGGGTCATCTTGCGAAACATGCCGTCGCGGGTGATGCCGGCGTTGTTCACCAGCACGTCGACCTGGCCGTGTTCGGCACGGACCTTCTCGAACGCGGCCACCGTTGATTCCCAGTCGCCCACATTGCCGACCGAGCCGAAGAACCTGAAGCCGAGCGCAGCCTGTTCGTCGAGCCACTTCTTGTGGTCACGGCTCGGGCCGCAACCGGCGATCACCTTGAAGCCGTCGCGCAGCAGGCGCTGGCACATCGAGGTGCCGATGCCGCCCATGCCGCCGGTGACGTAGGCAATTTTTTGAGTCATTTTCTCTCCGTGAATCTCGAATCTCGATCATGCCCGCAGCGCGCAACCTATGGCGAGGCCTTGGCCTTCACATAGCGGCCCGGCGCCGGCTCGATCGCCTTGTGGACGCGGCTGCCCGGGCTGCGCGGTGCCGGCACCAGCTTGCCCGCATGGCCCTTCAGCCAGGCGGCCCAGTCGGGCCACCAACTGCCTTGCAATTCCCGTGCGCGGTCGAGCCACGCTTGTGCCGTGCCCGGCAGGGCGGCGTCGGCGCCGCGGGCGCCGGTGGGCACCGCCCAGTAGTTGCGCTTCTTCTTCGCCGGCGGGTTGATCACGCCCGCAATGTGACCCGAGGCGCCGAGCACGAAGCGCTTCTTGCCGCCCAGCGCCCGGGTGCCGAGATAGGCCCCATCCCAGGGCACGATGTGGTCCTCACGCGAAGCGTAGAAGTACACCGGCGCGTCGATCGCTCCCAGGTCGACCGCTTCACCGCAGACCGTCAGCGCGCCCGGCTGGACCAGCTTGTTCTCGTGGTACAGGTGGCGCAGGTACCAGCAATACATCGGCCCCGGCAGGTTGGTGCCGTCACCGTTCCAGTACAGCAGGTCGAACGGCGGCGGCGCCTCGCCCTTCAGGTAGTTGCCGACGACGTAGTTCCACACCAGGTCGTTCGGGCGCAGGAAGCTGAAGGTCGAGGCCAGTTCCTGGCCCTTCAGCAGCCCGCCGCCGTTGGGGCTGTGCGGGCCCAGGGTCATTTCGCGCATCTTCACCATCGTCTCGTCGATGAAGATGCCGAGAATGCCGACCTCGCTGAAGTCGAGCAGCGTCGTCAGCAGCGTCAGGCTGGCGGCGGGCTGGCGCCCGCGTGCCGCGAGCACGGCCAGCGCCGTCGACAAGATGGTGCCGCCAACGCAGAAGCCGAGCGTGTCGATCGTCTTCGCGCCGCTGATCTCCTGCACCACGTCAATCGCGCGGATCGCAGCGTGTTCGATGTAGTCGTCCCAGGTCTTCTGCGCCATGCTCGCGTCGGGGTTGCGCCAGCTCAGCAGGAACACCCGGTGGCCCTGCTCGACCGCGTAGCGGATCAGCGAGTTCTCCGGCTGCAAGTCGAGGATGTAGAACTTGTTGATGCACGGCGGCACCATCAGCAGCGGCCGCTCGTGCACCTGCGCCGTGAGCGCCTTGTATTCGAGCAACTGGAAGAACTCGTTCTCGAACACCACGCTGCCTTCGCTCGTGGCCACATTGCGGCCGACCTCGAACGCGCTCTCGTCGGTTTGCGACAAGTGGCCTTGCTGCACGTCGTGCCACAGGTGGCGCAGGCCCTGCGTGAGGCTCTCGCCCTGGGTCTCGACCGCCTTGCGCTGGGCTTCCGGGTTCAGTGCCAGGTAGTTGCTGGGTGCGGCCATATCGACCCACTGCTGCACGCCAAAGCGGATGCGCTGGCGCGTCTGCGCATCGCCTTCGAGGTGGTCGGCCATCTGCATCAGCACCCGCGAATTCAGCAGGTACATCTGCGCGACATAGGCCGAGGTCGGGTGGGTCGTCCAGTCGGGGCCGGCAAAGCGGCGGTCGGGCGAAGCCTCGGGCGTTGGCTGCAAGACCGCCTGGTTCCACAGGGCGGTGGCCTGTTGCAGGTAGTCGGCCTGCAGCCTGGCCAGTGCCGGCAGCGGCAGGCTCAATGCCGACAAGGTTTGCCAACTGCGGGCCAGGTCGGCACCCAGGCCGGCCACGTCGTTCGCTCCGGCCACCGCATCGGCCGGGCTGGGCGTGTGCAGGCTGGCTGGGGCAACAGGCTTGTTCTTCATGATGTCTCCTCGGTGGGCGGCGGTCGGCGCCCGATGGCGGCGGCACAATGTGCGCTCTTTCCTGCCGCTGCCCTGGTGCAGCGGGCACCTGATTATGGTTTTATCGGCGGATGCCCTGCCCGGACCGCCGTGTCGGACGGGCCGCTGCCACCCCACCCCATTCACGCCGCCTGCGGGCGCCACTGCCCATGCTGCTCGTCGCCATTGCCTGGCTCTACGTCGTTGTGCTGATGGCCGTGGTGGAAGCCAGCAGCAGCACCGGCACCTTGCTCGGCGCCCTGTTCACCTTGCTGCTCTACGGCCTGCTGCCGCTGGCGCTGGTGTTGTACCTGCTTGCGACGCCGGCACGGCGCAAGGCGCGCCAGGCGGCGGAGCAGGCCGCCCTTGAAGCGGCGACGGCAACCACGCCAACCCCTGCGCCGGTCAACATGCCGGCATCGGCACCGGCACCGGCATCGGCGTCAGCGCTCGATCCAGATGGCGGCAGCCATGCGCCCGGTGACGCCATCACGCCGGTACGAAAAGAACCGTGACGCCAGCTCGACGGTGCACCACTCACCGCCGCTGACGCGGCGAACACCGGCCGCCTGAAGACGGTCTCGCGCCAGTTGCGGCAGGTTGGCCAGCCACTTGCCGGCGCGCTCGCCGCCGCGGGGCACGAAGCGTCGCAGGTCGGTCTGCGCAGGATCGGCGCCAAAGGCTTCGAGCACATCAGCGCCGACTTCGAACTGGCGTGGCCCGATGCAGGCGCCCAGCCAGACCTGCACCGCACCGGGCTCGCACGACGCGGCGTCGCACAGCGCGGCCAGCGTGGCCTCCATCACGCCGCCAGCCAGCCCGCGCCAGCCGGCATGAGCGGCCGCGACCGCCCTGCCCTCCGGCGCGGCGAAGAGCAGTGGCAGGCAGTCAGCCACGAGCACGGTGCAGGCAACCCCGGGCTCGCTGCTCAGGCAGGCATCAGCCTCGTGCGGCACGCCACCGATCGGCGGCACCCCGGCCGCGCCGAGGCGCACGACGCGCGCACCGTGAACCTGCCGCAGGAACACCGGCGCAGCCTTGATGGCCTGCGCGAAAGTCAGCCGGTTCTGCGCCACCGCACCGGCATCGTCACCCACGGCCCCGCCCAGGTTCAGGCTCGTCCAGGGCGCGCCGCTCACGCCGCCGTGGCGGGTGCTCATCGCCGCGCCGACCTGCCGCGGCAAGCCCTCAGGCCGCAGCCAGTCGGCGCGCATGGGCCGGCGGGTTCAAGTGGCGTCCGGGCAGCGGCTGGGCTGCGCGGCGTCGAACGCGGGCAGGCGCATGCACTCGTCGAACACGCGCATCACGGTCGGCACGTGGTCGAGCCGGCATTCGAGGCGCTGCGCGTTGAAGATCTGCGGCACCA
The DNA here is from genome assembly GCA_031417295.1 of bacterium. Taxonomy (GTDB): domain Bacteria; phylum Pseudomonadota; class Gammaproteobacteria; order Burkholderiales; family Burkholderiaceae_C; genus CAIKUF01. The sequence continues at coordinate 5,851 of JANOVJ010000175.1, forward strand.
GCGTGCAGTCGGCCAGCGTGGGCGTGTCGCCGTGGCAGAAGCGGCCGGTGGCCGGATGGCCGGCCAACTGGCGCTCCACCGCTTCGAGCCCGGTCTCGACCCAATGCCGATACCAGCCGTTCTTGGCCTCTTCGCCGAGACCCAGATCGCGCACCAGATAGCGCAGCACGCGCAGGTTGTTCAGCGGGTGAATCTCGCACGCGATGTCGAGCGCCAGCGCCCGCACGCGGGCCCGGCCCAGCGGATCGGCCGGTAGCAGTGGCGGCGGCGGATGGGTCTCTTCGAGGTACTCGATGATCGCCAGCGATTGCGAAATGTGGGCCTCGCCGTCGATCAGCAGCGGCACCAGCCGCATCGGCGACAGTTCGGCAAAGTCGGGCCCGAGTTGCTCGTTGCGCACCAGGTGGACCGGCACGTAGTCGTACGCCAGGCCCTTCAGCGCCAGCGCAATGCGTACCCGGAACGAGGCCGACGAACGGAAGTAGCTGTAGAGCTGCATGTCATGGCCTCCAGCCGCTGAACGCGCCACGCGATCGCTAGACCAGCCTGAGCTGCAGCGTCCCCACGCCCGCCACGCTGGCGCTCAGCGTGTCGCCGCGCACCACCGCCGCCACGCCCTCGGGCGTGCCGGTGTAGATCAGGTCGCCCGGCGCCAGCGTCCATGCGGCCGACAGGTGTTCGATGATTTCGGGGAGGCTCCAGATCAGCTTGCCGATCGTGCTGCGCTGGCGTGGCTGGCCGTTCACGTCGAGGCGGATCTCGGTCTCGGCATCGACCTGGCATTGCGCCGCCGGCCGCAATTCGCCGATCGGCGCCGACTCTTCGAACGCCTTGCCGATACACCACGGCCGGCCCTGCTTCTTCATTTCGCCTTGCAGGTCGCGGCGCGTCATGTCGAGCCCGACCGCGTAGCCCCACACATGCGCCATCGCGTCGGCCGCCAGGATGCCGCGCCCGCCCCGGCCGATGGCCACGACGAGTTCGACTTCGTGGTGCAGGTCGCGCGTCAGGCTCGGGTAGTGCATCGTGCCGACGCTGCCCTCGCGAACCGGCAGCACCGCGTCGGCCGGCTTGAGGAAGAAGAACGGTGGCTCGCGCCCGGTGAAGCCCATCTCGACCGCGTGCTCCACGTAGTTGCGGCCGACGCAATAGATGCGGTGCACGGCGAACTGCGTGCCCTTGTCGCCGTGGACGGGCACACTGGCGGGCGCTGCGGGGGCGAAGACGAACGACATGTTCACGAACTCCAGGAACGGGGCTTGAGGCTGGCCAGATCATGCCACGCTGCCTGTGGCGCGGCAGTTCGCCGCAAGGCCGCGCGATACACTGAGGCGATGTTCCAGATGCGCAGTTTCAAGCATTGCAAGCTGTGCGGCGGCCCGGTGGCCTACCAGGTGCCCGCCGATGACAACCGCGACCGCGCCACCTGCACCGTCTGCGGCAACGTGCACTACGAAAACCCGCTCAACGTCGTCGGTACCGTGCCGGTGTTGGCTGACCAGGTGTTGCTGTGCCGGCGCAACATCGAGCCGCGCTACGGTTTGTGGACGCTGCCGGCGGGCTTCATGGAGCTTGGCGAGACAGTGGCCGAAGGGGCCGTGCGCGAGACGGTCGAAGAAGCCGGGGCGCGGATCGAACTCGAAGGCCTGTACACCGTGCTCAATGTGGTGCGGGTCGGCCAGGTGCACTTCTTCTACCGCGCCCGCCTGCTCGACACCGCCTTCGCGCCCGGCCCCGAAACGATCGAGGCGCAGTTGTTCACCGAGGCCGACGTCCCGTGGGAAGAGCTTGCCTTTCGCACCGTGCGCGAAACCCTGCTGCGCTACTTCGACGATCGGCGGCGGGGCCAGTTCGGATTCCACTGCGCCGATATCGGCTGAAGTGATGTCGGCCCCAAACTCACTGCGTTCGCTGCCCCGAGGCGACGCTCAGTCGGCTTGGGGCGGCCCGGCGCTCGACTGAGTGACGACCCCAAGCTCACTGCGTTCGCTGCCCCCAAGGGGCGCTCAGTCGGCTTGGGGCGGCCCGGCGCTCGACTGAGGCGACGTCAGGCGTCGGCGCCGGCGTGCTGGGCGGTTGCCCACGGCCCGGTAATGCCGTCGATGCCGCAAGCCCACAGCGCCCGCGCGTCGCCGTCATCGGCCACACCCTCGGCGTAGACCTGCAACTGCAGGCCGTGCAGCAGCTCGACGCTGCCGCGCACAAAGTTCAGCCGCAGCGGGTCGCTGCCCACGCCGCGCGTGGTCGCGGTGTCGAGCTTGATGAAGTCGAGCCCCAGGTCCAGCAAACGGTCGATCCGGCCCAGGCGCGCCCCGGCGTGCTCCAGGCCAAGCCGCACGCCGCAGGCCCGCAGTTGCCGCGCCAGCTCCTGCAGCAGCGCAAAGCGGTCGACCGCCGCGGCCTCGTCGACCTCGAGCCAGAGCTTGCGCGTCATCCGCGGCGCGCCGAACACGAGCGCGCGCAGGCGCGACGCGAAGCCGCTTTCGGCCAGTGACGCCGGCGCCAGGTTGACGCAGCGCGGCTGGCCGTCGCGGGCAATCGCGGCCAGTGCCAGCGCCACGGCGCGGAGGTCGATCTCGGCGGTCATGCGTGCGCGCACCGCCAGCGGCAGCCAGCGCGCCGCCACCTCGAACGCGCCGCCAGCGTGCAACTGCAAACGCAGCGGGCACTCCAGGTGCACCAGCCCGCCGCAAGCGTCGATCAACACAAACCCGACCAGCCCGGCCCGGCCATCGGCCAGCGCCTCGGTGATCCCCAAGCGCCAGGTGTCTTCACCCCGGACCCCGCGCTCGTCGTCGCTCTCGCCACCGAGTGCGACCTTGAACGTTCCGCGCGTCTCGGCGAGGGCAAGGGCCTCGTCGGCAGCCGCCAGCGCGTCGGCGAGCGCGGTTTCGCGCCGCAGCTCCAGCGCGCCAAAGGCAACCCCAACGCCAGGCCCCAGCTCCGGCAGCAGTGCACGCAGCGCGGCCGCAAGCGCCTGTGCAGTCTCGAGCGCGACGCCGCCGACGGGCAGGCAGAGCGCGAAGTCAGCGCCGTTCAAACGGCCGGGAAAGCAGCCCGGCACACGCTCGCTGTACGGCTGAAGCGCTTGCGCAATGGCGCTCAGGATGCGGTCCGTCGCAACCCGGCCGAGCGTGCGGTTGACGCCGGCCAAGTCGCGCAGCCGCAGCAGCACCAGGCCGTACCGGTCGGGGCCGTCTTCGCGCAGCAAGCTGGCTTCGAACTGGCCCAGAAAGTGGCTCCGGTTGGCAAGCCCGGTCAGCGCATCGCAGTGGGCCTGGCGCCGCCATTGCTCGACTTGCAGCGCCTGCGCCTCGAACGTCACCTTCAGCCGGGCGACCATCGCGTTCATGGCTTGCGTCAGCGCGTGAAGCTCCTGAACCTGGGGCTCCGGCAGGGTCACGAGCCGGCCTGCCACCAGCGCCCGGGCCTGGCCCACCGCGGCGGCCAGGGGGCGGCGGATGCGCTGGACGGCGAGCGCTCCCAGCAAGCCGATCGCCAGACCGAGCGTGCCCAGCGCCGCGGCTGCGCGGCGGGCGCTGCGCCAGAGCGCGTCATGCGCAAGCGTCAGGGTTCGCGCCACCTGGAGCGTGCCCACCGCGCGCCCGCCTGCAAACGCCTGCGCCGTGCCGGGTTGCGGCTCGACGCCGGTTTGCTGCACGAACCAGGTGGGCGCCGTGCCGGGCGCCGCCTCCTTGTCGCGCAGGAAGGGTGCACTGCCGTCCGCGGGCTCGAAGCGGATGTGCCGATAGCCGCCGGTGTCGAACTGCGCGCTGAGCAGCCTGTCGATGGCCTCCCGGTCGGCCGAGAGTTGCGACAGCGTGAGCGCCAGCATGGCGGCGGCATCGTCATTGCGCTGCTGCCCTTGCACCTGTAGCTGCTCGCGAGCCCACCCCCACTGGATGCCCGCGCTGCCCAGCAGCGCCAGCAACAGCGAGGCCAGCAACACGAGCCCGACCTGGCGAATGACGGAAGCCGAGGTCCGGCTGCTCAAGGGAACCCCTCTGCGTGCGCCTTGGCCAGCGTTTCGCGCCAGCGCGGCAGGCGGGCCATCGGGTTGCCGGCAGATTGGTTGCCAAGGCCTTGCCACAAGCCATCGAGGTTGAAGCTGAACACCGGGGTCAGGTCGCTGCGCAGCTCGGCTGGCAGGACTTCGGGCACCAGGTTGTCGAGGATCGATGGCGCTGCGCCTGGCTTTGCGTAGTACGCCAGCACCATGTGCGGTTGCACCTGTCGCGGCGGGCCGGCCTTGAGCGCCTGCACGTAGACCAGCCGCAGCCGTGAACTCGGCACGCCCAGCGCCCGCAGAGCAAAGTACTTGGCGATCGCGAAGTCTTCGCAATCGCCCTCGCCCTTGGCGAGCAGCTCAAGCGGGCTTGCCCAGTGATCGGCCTCGCCCCAGGCCGCGCTGTCTTCGCGAAAGCGGATGCGGCGGTTGAAGAATTGGTTCACCTCGAGCAGCTTGCCGGCGTCGTCGAGTTCCGAAGCCGCATTCAGCAGCGGGGCCAGCGCGCGCAGCGGCGCTGGGGCGGCGGCCAGCCAGGCCAAGAGGAGCATCGACAGCCCGAAAAGCCACTGGCGCGACAACACCGCGCCGGCCCGCGGGCGGGTCGGGAGAGGCGGAATGCAAAAGACGAGCGACGACGAATGCGCAGGCATTGCCTGGATTTCGTCCGAGCCGGCGCCGACTTGAGCGGTCCGCTTGCCCGGCGACGGTGGTGCCATGGGCGGCCGCAATCCAGCGGGCTCGCACGGGCACGCAATCTTGGCCAAGTTGGCTAAAAATAGCGGCTCAGATTCATCCTGGGGCGCGCGATGCAGGTCAACATGCGCGAAGCCAGGAGTCGACTGTCGAAGTTGGTCAAGGCCGCGCTGGCCGGCGAAGACGTCGTCATCGCCAATCACGGCAAGCCGGTGGTGCGCCTGGTCAAGCTGGCCGATCAGCCCAAGACGCGCGGCTAGGGAGCCTGGAAGGGCCAGATCGAAATGGCCGACGATTGGGACTCGCCGCAAACCAGCGCAGCGGTCGCCAAGGGCTTGCTGAACAACCCCCTCTTTCCGGCGCCGCGAGCGCCCAAGCCAAGCTCGAAGCCGGCACGCAGACCGTGAAGCGGGTGTTGCTGGACACCCACCTGGCGCTGTGGTGGCTGGCGAGCGACCGGCGCCTCGGTGCGGCCACGCGCCAGCTCATCGAAACCTCGGCATGCGCTGTCAGCGTGGCCTCGCTGGCGGAAGTTGCCATGAAAGTGGCGGCGGGCAAACTGCGGCTGCCTTCGCAACCGCTGGATGAACGCCTCGCGCAAGCCGGCATCGCCCTGCTCGCGCTGACCCTGGCCCATGTGCAAGCCGCCGCGCGCCTGATGGGCCATCACGCCGATCCCTTCGACTGCTTGCTCGTCGGAACGGCGCTCAGCAAGGGCTGAGCTGTTCGCCACGCGCGACCAGCCCTTGCTGGAGCACGCCGCTGCGCTGCTGGGCAACAAGCTTGTCGAAGCCTGACGGAGGACCCGGCACTTGAACAACCCGCTCTTCTCGGGCGACAACCTGCCGGTGCTGCGCGACAGCCTTGCCGATGCGTCGGTGGATCTGATCTGCCTCGATCCGCCGTTCAACAGCAAGCGCGACTACAACCTGCTGTTCAAGACGCCCAAACCACCGAAGGCGGGCTGGCCTACCTGACGGCGATGTGCATTCGCTTGCTCGAACTGCACCGCGTGCTGAAGCCGACGGGCAGCTTGTATTTGCACTGCGACCCGACGGCGAGCCACGATCTGAAGTTGGTGCTCGACGCGGTGTCTGGCCAGGGCGGCTACCGAAGCGAAATCAGTGGCGCAGGACGAGCGCGCACAACGACGCCAAGCAGGGGCGCAAGCAGTTCGGCAACGTTCGCGACACGATCTTCTGCTACGCCGAGCCGACGCGGGAGATGCTGCGCGAAGCCACCGCGGCCGGCCACTTCGAGACCCCGCACCACGGCGCTGTGCCGAGGATCCAGATCCTCACGGTCGAAGACTTGCTGGCCGGCAAGAAGCCGCAGTTGCCTGATTTGTCGCTCGGCGAGCAGACGTTCAAGAAGGCGCGCAAGGAAGAACAAACGGCCGCGCCGGACAAGCATTTCTGAATCGCTCAGCGGAGTCGAACGAGACAGGTGTCAGGCCGGCCGCCGCATCTCCCCGGGTGCAGATTCCTCGCAGGCCTGCGCGGAAATTCCCATGCTCTTGCCCAGAATCGCGCGAAGGCGGGAAGAACCGCGAAATTCCACCGGCTTGGCGGCCCTGTCCAATGAGTTCGGCTTGAAGCGCCGGGGGCCGGCGCCTAGGCTTGATCGACGAGTCTGCATGACCAGGCTCGCAAGTCGGCCCCTTCCGGATTGCAGTCAAGTGAAGGGTGAGTGGATGCCTCACAGGAACCTCATCATGAAACTCTATCCTCATGGCGGATCATTCCCGGCAGCGTCGGCTGCCCGCATGGCTCTGAACGGGCAAGCACGTCTACCCCGGACGCGCCTCCGGCGTGGCCTGCTGACGGCTGCGCTCGTGCTGGGCGTTTGTGTCGGCGCTCTGGCCGCTCCAGCAAAGGAGTCGTCGCACATCGTCAGCTTCAAGTCAGTCGTCGATGGCGTGCTGGTGTCCGACCGCATCGTGTCCTACACGGACAAAGGCAAGTACTTGGTCAGCGAGAACGGTGTGTTGGTGGGCCGCGGGTCATTCGAGGGCAGCCTCGACCGGTTGGACGATTGGGCCCACAGGTATACGCACGGTCTTAGCAGCCACACCTCGCCCGTGCCCGAACCTGCAACGGTCGTGATGCTGCTGGGAGGCTTGGCGCTGTTGGGGGCAGTGCATCGCCGCCGCAGCCACTGACCGGCTGTCGGCTCAGCGCCGCACCGGCGGCAGGTCGGTGCACGCGCCCTCGTAGGCCTCGGCCGCGAGCCCGATGCTTTCGCCCAGCGTCGGGTGCGGGTGGATCGTCTTGCCGATATCCACGCCGTCGGCGCCCATCTCGATCGCCAGCGCCACCTCGCCGATCATGTCGCCCGCATGCGTGCCGACGATGCCGCCGCCGACGATGGCGTGGCTCTCTTCGCTGAACAGCAGCTTGGTGAAACCTTCGTCGCGGCCGTTGGCGATGGCGCGGCCCGAAGCGCTCCACGGGAACAGGCCCTTCTTGACCTTGATGCCTTGCGCCTTGGCTTCGTCTTCGGTCAGACCGACCCAGGCGACTTCGGGGTCGGTGTAGGCGACGCTCGGGATCACGCGGGCGTTGAACGCCGACTTGGTCAGCTTCGCATCGCCGAGTTGCTCACCGGCCGCGACTTCGGCCGCGACGTGCGCCTCGTGGACGGCCTTGTGCGCCAGCATCGGCTGGCCGACGATGTCGCCGATGGCGAAGATGTGCGGCACGTTGGTCCGCATCTGGATATCGACCGGAATGAAGCCCCGCTCGCCGACGATGACGCCAGCCTTGTCGGCACCGATCTTCTTGCCGTTGGGCACGCGGCCCACGGCCTGCAGGACCATGTCGTAGAGCTGTTCCTTGATCTTTCCTTCGCCCTCGAACTTGACCAGGATGCCGTCCTTCGTCGCCTCGGCGCCGACGGTCTTGGTCTTCAGCATGATGTTGTCGAAGCGCGGCGCGTTCATCTTCTGCCAGACCTTGACGAGGTCGCGATCGGCGCCCTGCATCAGGCTGTCGAGCATCTCGACCACGTCGAGCCGCGCGCCGAGCGTTGAGTAGACGGTGCCCATTTCCAGCCCGATGATGCCGCCGCCGACGATCAGCATGCGCTTCGGGCTCTGGCGTAATTCGAGCGCGCCGGTGGAGGTGACGACGCGCGGATCGTCCTTGGGCAGGAAGGGCAGCTTCACCGCTTCGGAACCGGCGGCGATGATGGCGCGCTTGAACTTCAGGGTTTGCGTGCCGCCCTTGGCGAGTTCGACTTTCAAGTGGAACGGGTCGATGAATTCGCCCGTGCCCTGCACCACTGTGACCTTGCGCATCTTGGCCATCGCGGCCAGGCCGCCGGTGAGCTTGCCGACGACTTTCTCTTTGTGCGTCTTGAGCTTGGCCAGGTCGACCGTGGGCGCTGCGAACGTGACACCGAGCGCCTCGAAGTGCTTGACTTCGTCCATCACCGCCGCGACGTGAAGCAAGGCCTTGGACGGGATGCAGCCGACGTTCAGGCACACGCCGCCGAGCGTGGCAAAGCGCTCGACGAGCACGACCTTCATGCCGAGATCGGCGGCGCGAAACGCGGCCGAGTAGCCGCCGGGGCCGGCGCCGAGCACGATCAGGTCGCACTCGAGATCGGCGCCGCCGGCGTAGGTCGAAGCGGGGGG
>JANOVJ010000176.1:0-5076 GCA_031417295.1 bacterium
CCGGCATCCTCGACATCGAAGGCGACGAATCGCTGCAGCGCATCGGTTTCGGCACGCCCGACGTGCTGGCCAGCGTGACGGCGCTGCGCGCGCGCGGCGTGAGTTTTGTCGATTCTTCGGCGCTGCACCCCGACGACCGCGGCGCGCTGACGCAAAGCCAGTTGGGCGGCGTGGCGTTCGAGCTCGTGCACAGCGTGCGCCAATGAGAACCTCTTTGCCGCGGGCCGAGCGCCGGGCCGCTCCCAAGCCGGCCCGCATCCCCTCGGGGGATCGGTCACGGTACTCCGTGAACGAGGGGCTGTCATGACTCAATTCACCGGCCGCATCGACGACTTCGGCATGGACACGATCTCGATGGTCGGCCCGCTGCCGGCCAAGCTGCGCGCTGTGCGCGAGGCCGGGTTCTCGCAAATCATGCTGTCGGCGCGCGACCTCGTCGGCCACGACGAAGGGGTGGACGCAGCCATCGCCGCGGTCCGCGCCAGCGGCCTGCGCGTCACCGGCTTCCAGGTGCTGCGCGATTTCGAGGGCTTGTCCGGCCGCCTGCACGACTACAAGATCGACATCGCCAAGTCGATGCTGGAGTTGTGCTCGGCCGTCGGCTCGAAGGTGCTGCTCGTCTGCTCATCGACATCGACCCACGCCAGCAGCGACCGCGACGCGATCGCGCGCGACCTGCGCAAGCTCGCCATGCTGGCGGTGCCGCGCGGCATCCGCGTCGCCTACGAAGGCCTGTCGTGGGGCCGAGCGATCGAGAACTTTCCCGACGCCTGGGACGTGATCTGCCGCGCCGACATGCCCAACCTCGGCCTCGGCCTCGACTCGTTTCACCTCTTCGCCACCCAGACCGCGCTCGACGAGATCGAGTTCCTCGACCCGGACCGCATCTTTCTCGTCCAGCTGGCCGACTTCATGTGGCGGGAGATCCGCTCGGTCGAGGAACGCATCGCCACCGCGCGGCACTTTCGCGTCTTCCCCGGCGAGGGTGCGCACAGCGACGCGGTGGCGCAGCTCGTGACCCGCCTGCACACCCAGGGCTACCGCGGCGACTACAGCTTCGAGGTCTTCAACGACGACTACCAGCAGATGCGGCCAGCCGACGTGGCCGAACGCGCGCGGCGCTCGGCCACCTGGCTCGGCGAAGACATCCTGCGCCGCTCGGTGCCGCTGCCCGGGCGGATGCGGCTGAACGCACGAACGGGCGGCTGACCCGACCGGCGCGTCGGCTGGATCGACGCTTGCCTTACTTCTGTCTTTCCACTATGATGGAAACATGGAAGAACAAGACGTTGTCAGATCGCTCGCCGCGCTGGCCCAGCCGCTGCGGCTGCAGGTTTTCCGGGCGCTGGTCGTGGTCGGCCAGAGCGGCCTGACGCCAGGCACGATCTCCGAGGCCCTGGGCATCCCCAGCGCGACGCTGTCGTTCCACCTCAAGGAACTCACCCACGCCGGGCTGGTGACGCAGGCGCGTGACGGCCGCAACCTCATCTACCGGGCCGCGTACGAGCGAATGAACGCGCTGCTCGGCTACCTGACCCAGAACTGCTGCCAGGGCGCCGAATGCCTCGACGAAAGCGCAGCCTCGTGCAAGTGCTGACCAAGGAGAAGACCATGAAACGATTCCACGTCCATGCCCATGTCGAAGACTTGAAGGCGAGCATCGCCTTCTACTCGAAGATGTTTGCTGCCCAGCCCACGCGCGTCGAGAGCGACTACGCGAAATGGATGCTCGAAGACCCGCGCATCAACTTCGCCATCTCCACCCGCGGCGCCAAACCGGGGGTCGATCATCTGGGCATCCAGACCGACAGCGCCGAGGAACTGCTCGAACTGAAGGCGCGCGCCGCGGCGGCCGACATGGCGCTGCTCGACGAAGGCGAAACCACCTGCTGCTACGCCCGCAGCGAGAAGCACTGGGTCACCGATCCGCAGGGTATCGCGTGGGAGCATTTCCACACGCTGGGCAGCATTCCGTTGTTCAACGAAGCGCCGAAGATCGACGCGCCTGCGGCCGCGGCCTGCTGCGCCACTTCAACGCCGCGCGGCAAGCCCGTGGGTGTTCCGGTGAAGGCTGCTTCTTCCTGCTGCTGAGGAACGCACCGTGGCCGACAAGACCTACCAAGCGCTGTTCATCTGCACCGGCAACTCGGCCCGTTCGATCCTGGCCGAGGCCTTGATGAATCACCTGGGCGCCGGCCGTTTCCAGGCCCACTCGGCCGGCAGCCGCCCCAACGGGACGGTGAACCCATTCGCACTGCAAACGCTGAAGGCGCTGCACGTCACGAGCGACGGCTTTCGCAGCAAGAACTGGAACGAGTTCGCGCAACCCGGCGCGCCGGAAATCGACTTCGTGTTCACCGTCTGCGACAACGCGGCCGGCGAGGCCTGCCCGCTCTGGCCCGGCCGACCAATGACGGCCCATTGGGGCGTGCCCGACCCGGCCGCCGTTGAGGGCAGCGACGCGCAGAAGGCGAAGGCGTTCATGGACACGGCGCTGACCCTGAAGCGCCGCATCGAGTTGATGCTGTCGTTGCCGCTGGCGTCGCTCGACGGCATGGCGATCCAGCGCGAACTCGAAGGCATCGGCGCGCGCTGATGCAAGGGCGCTGAAAGCCGTGTCCGACGCGCCTCGAAAGCTGCTGGCCGAGGTCCTGGGCACGGCCTTGCTGCTGGCGGTGGTGATCGGCTCGGGGATCATGGCCGAGCGCCTGTCCGGCGGCAACGCGGCGATCGCGCTGCTGGCCAACACGCTGGCCACGGTGGGCGGGCTCTACGTCCTGATCGAGGTCTTCGCGCCAGTCAGCGGGGCGCACTTCAACCCGGCCGTGTCGCTGGTCATGGCCTGGCGCGGGGCACTGCCGCGCTCGTTGCTCGTGCCCTATGTGGCCGCCCAACTGCTCGGCGCGATGCTCGGCGCCTGGCTGGCCAACGCGATGTTCGATCTGGCTGTCCTGCAGTTCTCGACCCATGTCCGCGGCGGCGCCGGGCAGTGGCTGGGCGAGGCCGTCGCCACCGCCGGCCTGTTGCTCGTGATCCTGCGTGCGCCGGCCCAGCGCGTGGCGGCGATGGTGGCGTGCTACATCGGGGCCGCGTACTGGTTCACCTCGTCGACCTCGTTCGCCAACCCGGCCGCCGCGTTCGGGCGCATGTTCAGCGACAGCTTCGCCGGCATCGCGCCGGCCAGCGTGCCGGGCTTCGTGCTGGCCCAACTGGCAGGCGCGGCCCTCGGGCTGCTGCTCCATCGCGCACTCGGCGACAACCCGACCAAGCGGTAGCCGGCGAGGCTGCCAAAGCCCGCATCCCCCAAAGGTCGGCCCCCATCGAACCCGTCCTTTGGTGGATTTCCGCCGCTGTCGTGACTGCGCAGAATTTCCATCAGCCCGACACGTCGCCGGGCCGGTTCTCAAAAGAACCGCAACCTGAAGGAGATTCACCATGTTCCGCATCCTCGCAACCCTCATCCTCGCCGCCTTCGCTTTTGCAGCACACGCCGCGATCGAGGCCAACAAGGCCGACCAGGCCGCACTCGAAACCGTCAAGGGCATCGGCCCAGGGCTGTCGGGCAAGATCCTCGACGCCCGAAAGGCCGGCGCATTCAAGGACTGGAACGATCTGGTCGATCGCGTCGGCGGCGTCGGCCCGGGCAATGCCGCGCGCTTCTCGCAGGCCGGCCTGACGGTGAACAACGCCGTCTATGTGGCCACGGCGGCGCCGGAGAAGGCGGCTGCGCCCGGCAAGGCGGGCAAATCCGCCGAGGCCTCGGCCGCGCCCAAGCGCCCATAAGCCTGATAGGGCCGGCGCGTGGCCCTCAGCGCTCGGCGATGTAGTGCTGCATCGCGATCGCCACGCCTTCGGCCTGGAAGGCGCGCACCTGGGCTTCGAGTTCATGGTCGGCCACGGTGGCGCGCTCGCGCTGGCGCAGGTAGTCGGCCCATGAGGTGACGATGAAGCGCTCGAGGTAGCGCGTCGGGTCGCCCAGGTCGCGGTAGATGCGCCAGAAGGTGGCGCCGTCGCGTTGCCGCGGCACGCGCAGCAGTTCCACCGCATCGAGAAAGCTCGCCGCCTCGGCGGCATGGATGCGGTAGGCGATCTCCACCGCCACCGGCCCGGCCTGCGGCTCGGGCTCAATGGCGACGAACAGATCGATCCACGGCGTGGCCGGCGTGACCTCGCTCTCGTCGCCCATGCGCAACGGGAACGGCCGCGCCAGCAGCACGCTCGCGACCATGCCGGTCGCGGCGACGCACAGCGTGAGCGGCAGGCCGACGATGCCCGAGATCGCGCCCCAGACCGCCGAGCCGATCGCGAACGAGCCCAGCGCGCACAGCGTGTGCATCGATGTTGCGCGGGCCCGCACCCAGACCGGGGCGCTGGTTTGCGTCGCCGCGTTCAGGGTCGACATCATCGCCATCCACGCCGCGCCGCCGGCCACCAGCGCGGCATAGACGAGGGGGCGAGAACTCGACAGCGCGGCGATCAAGGTCACGACCGCGAACACGATGCAGCAGGCATTGGCCAGGCGGTCGAGGCCGAGCCGCGCACGCAGGGTGGCGATGAAGAACCCGGCCGCCACCGCGCCGCCGCCGAGGCAGCCCATCAACAGGCCGAAGCCCGCCGCGCCGAGGCCAAGCTGCCTTGCCGCGATGAAGGGCAGCAGCGCCCACAGCGCCGAGCCGTTGGCGCTGAAGGCCACGGTGCGCACCAGTTGGGCGAGGATGGTCTGCGAGTGGCGGGCGTAGCGCAACCCGCTCACCATGCCGCCCCACAGCCGCTCGGGCGGCAGCTTGCGCGGCGGGTGCGGGTTGGGCGGCCAGCGGCGCACCGCCTGCATCATCACCAGCGCACTCGCCACCGCGAGGCCGAACACGACGCTGCTGCCGCTGAAGGCGAAGATCAGGCCGGCCAGCGCCGGGCCGAGGGCGCGCGCGCCGTTGAAGGCCATCGCGATCATCGTGATCGCCTGCGGCAACTCCTTGCGCTCGATGGTGTCGCTGACGGCCGAATTCCAGGCCGGCGATTGCAGCGCGGTGCAGGCACCCATCACGAAGGTGAAGGCCAGCAGCGTCATCGGCCCGG
>JANOVJ010000177.1:0-9671 GCA_031417295.1 bacterium
GGGCTCGCCAACTCGTCGGGCCAGGTCGGGCGCAACTACATGCGCCACATGACCGGCTCGGTCTACGCCGTGTTCAAGCAGCCGGTCAACATGTACCGCGGCACGACGATGGCCGGCATCGTGCGCGACGAGGCGCGCCACGACACCCAGCGCGGCTTTGCCGGTGGCTACGAACTGGAGACACTGTCGCTCGGCGTGCCGTTCATGGCCGCGTTCCTCGACCCCGGCGCCTGGGGCTCCGACTTCGCCTGGTACATGGACAACTACGCCAACATGGCCGGGATGTGGCTGGTCGGCGAAGACATGCCGCGCGAGACCAACCGCGTGACCTTGAACCCGAAGGTGAAAGACAAGTGGGGCAGTGCCGCGCCGAACGTGCACTTCGACGACCACGAGAACGACATCGCGATGCGCAACCACGCCTTCACGCAGGGCGAGCGCATCTACCAGGCGGCCGGCTCGATCAAGGCCTTTCGCACGCCGCCCTATCCATCAACACACAACCTCGGCACCTGCCGCATGGGCGCGTCGGCGAAAGACAGCGTGTGCAACGGCCACGGCCAGACGCACGACATCGCCAACCTGTTCATCTCCGACGGCAGCCAGTTCACGACCGGCGGGGCAGAAAATCCGACGCTCACCATCGTGACGCTGGCGATCCGCCAGGCCGACTACATCGCGGCGCAGATGACGGCGCGCACGATCTGACGGTCCGACGATCCGAAAACCCCTCACCGGAGACCCACCATGTGCGAATACTTCGTCAAGGCCGACCCGATCCTGTACGAGCAGCGCACGCGCACGATCCGCGTCCACGGCGTGCTCACCAGCATCCGGATGGAGAACATGGTCTGGGACATCCTGGCCGAGATGGCCGAGGCCGAGGGCTGCACCACCAACAGCCTGATCGTGCAGTTCCACGACGAGATCCTGGCCCACCGCGGCGAGGTGCCGAACTTCGCGTCGTTCCTGCGCGTCACCGGCATGCGCTTCCTGCGCCGCAAGCTCACTGCGGCCGAGCGCGCCTTGCCCGACGACGGGGTGAGTGCGCTCCCAAACGCCGTGGCACGCGCGCTGCCCAGGGTGGCGCCCCGGGTCGTGCCGATGGCACGCCGCTCCTGACGCTGGCAGCCCAGCGCAAGCCGCCGACGCCCATGGCCAAGATCGTCCACAGCATGATCCGCGTGCTCGACCTCGAGCGCTCACTGAAGTTCTATGCCGACGTGCTGGCGCTGCACGAAGCGCACCGGCTCGACTTTCCCGATTTCGCGCTGGTCTATCTGCGCAACGCCGAGAACGACTGCGAGATCGAGCTGACGCTGAACAAGGGCCAGGCCGAGCCGTACACACACGGCAGCGGCTACGGCCATGTGGGCGTGGTCGTGGCCGACGCGGCGGCCACGCGCGAGGCGCTGCTGGCCAAGGGCTACGAGCCGGCGCCGGTGAAGGAATTCAAGCGCGGCGACGAGCTGCTCGCGCGCTACTTCTTCATCCAGGACCCCGACGGCTACAAGATCGAATTGCTGGAGCGGCACGGCCACTACCAGTAGCGGTACGGCGCCGACGCCATCCCGTGCCGGCGACGCAATTCACTCAAGCAGGCAACCGGAGACACGCATGAAAACCTTTCCATCGCTGGTACTGGGCTCGCTGACCGCAGCCGTTGCCTTGCTGGCAGCCGGCGTTGCGCAGGCCCAAGCCCCGAACATCGAGAACCTGAAGCAGATGAAGGTCTCGGGTGTCGACCCGAACATGCCGCCGGTGCCGCAGGAAGGCAAGAACGCGGCCGCGCTGCGCGAGAACCTGAAGCGCGTCAAGCTGCCACCCGGCTTCAAGATCGAGCTCTACGCGGTGGTGCCCGACGCGCGCCACATGGCCGTCGCGCCGAGCACCAACATGCTCTTCGTCGGCACGCGCAAGAACACCGTCTGGTCGGTGACAGACCGCAACAGCGACGGCGTGGCCGACGAAGTCAAGCCGTTCGCGCCCTCGGCCAAGTTCCACGTGCCCAACGGCGTGTGCTGGACCAAGGACGGCTTCCTCGTCGTCGTCGAGCACAACCGGGTGCTCAACTTCCCGGCCGCCGAATTCTTCTACGAAGGCGGCGACGTGGCGGTGATCGAGACCGTGCCGCAGGGCAAGCTGATCCCGCCCGAGGAAGAGTCGTACAACCACCACGCGCGGACCTGCCGCGTCGGCCCCGACGGCATGCTCTACATCACCCTCGGCCAGCCGTTCAATGTGCAGCCGCGGAGCAAGCTCGTGCTGTTCAACAAGGTCGGCATCGGCGGCATCGTGCGCATGAACGCGTTCGACGGCTCCAAGCGCGAGGTCTACGCCACCGGCATCCGCAACTCGGTCGGGCTGGAGTTCAACCCGAAGGACAAGACGCTCTGGTTCACCGACAACCAGACCGACGGCATGGGCGACGACATCCCGCTCGGCGAGATCAATCGCTCGACGCAGGCCGGCCAGTTCTTCGGCTACCCGTACATCGTCAGCAAGACGCGCATCACCGACGAGGGCTACGACAAGGACCCGATACCCGCCAACGCCATCAACCCGCAGGTGATGACGGACGCCCATGCGGCCGACCTGGGGCTGGCGTTCTACACCGGCAAGGCGTTCCCGGCCAAGTACCAGGGCGGCCTGTTCTCGGCTCAGCATGGTTCGTGGAACCGCACCAAGCCAGTGGGCGCACGGATCATGTTCACCGGCATCAAGAGCGACGGCACGGCCGACAAGACCGAGGTCTTTGCCGACGGCTGGCTCGACGCCGAGACCGGCCTCTACCGCGGCCGGCCGGTTGACGTGGCGATGATGAAAGACGGCTCGATGCTGATCAGCGACGACTTCGCGGGCGCGCTGTACCGTGTGAGCTACAGCGGCGACGCCGCCAAGTAGCGCGCGTGGCCAACGTGACGATCCGGGCCGCGTTGGCCGCCCTGGCGCTGGCGCCGGCCTGGGCGGCAGCGGCGGAGGCGCCCGCCTTGTCGCGCTCCTGCGCCACCTGCCACGGCGTGGCGGGCCTGTCCACGCTGGTCAACACGCCGAACCTGGCCGGCCAGCCCGAGTTCTACCTGATCGAGCAGCTCAAGGCCTACCGCAGCGGCAAGCGGGCCCACGAAGTGATGGCCGTGATCGCCAAGCCGCTGAGCGACGCCGACATCGCCGAATTGGCCGCCTGGTACGCGTCGATCCGAATCGAGGTGAAGACCGGCCCCTGAAATCGGGGCCGGGCGCTGCACGGGGACAACTACTTCAGCAGCCCCTCGGCCTTCAGCGCCTCCTGCACCGCCGGCCGCGCGGCCATGCGGCCCATGAAGGCGCCCAGATTGGCCAGCCCCGAGATGTCGATGCCGACAAACTTGGTCCAGTTGGCGACCGTGAACAGGTAGGCGTCGGCCACACTGAAGCGGTCGCCCATCAGGTACTGCTTGCCTTCGAGCTGCTCGTTGACCCACTTCAGGCGGCCGAGCGCACGGTCCTTGACCGCCGGCCGGTAGTTCTCCGGCATCGCAGGGTTGAACAGCCCGCCGATGCCCTTGTGCAACTCGCTGGTGATGAAGTTCAGCCACTCCTGCACCTGGTAGCGCGCCATCGTGCCGTTGGCCGGCGCCAGGTTCTTGGCCGGCACGAGGTCGGCGATGTACTGCACGATCGCAGGGCCTTCGCTCAGGCGCTCGCCGCGGTCGAGCTCGAGCAGCGGCACGTAGCCCTTGGGGCTGACGCCGTAGTAGTCGCTGCCGTCGGTCAGCTGGTGGGTCTTCAGGTCGGCCAGCACCAGGTCGAACGGCAGGCCCGATTCACGCAGCACGATGTGGGGCGAAAGCGAGCAGGCGCCAGCGGCGTAGTAGAGCTTCATGGTGCAGACCCTCGACGTTGATGAGAGACGCGACCATAGCGCGCTTTGCCCGGCCGTGCAGGCACCCTGCGGCCATCGGCGGCATCGGGCCCCGGCCTATAATTCTCGGGTTTTGCGTGCCCCGCTGCAGCCGGCCGGGGCGCGCGCCCGCACCCAGCAATCGAGGACTCGATGAGCGACCCCCACAGTGAACAAGACGCCCCGCACGAGGGCCCGATCAAGACCCCGAAGCAGCTCGCGGTGGCGGTGTTCGCCGCCTTCGTGGTGCCGGTGATCGTGATCGTGATGCTGGCCAGCTACATCACCACCGCCACCCGCCCCGCAGCGGGCAGCAACCTGACCTCGCCCGAAGCCATCGCGGCGCGCATCCAGCCGGTCGGGCGGGTCGAGATCAAGGACGCCTCCGACACCGCGACGCTGAAGACCGGCGAGCAGGTGTTCGCGGTGCAGTGCACGGCCTGCCACATGGCCGGCGTGGCCGGCGCGCCCAAGCTCGGCGACGCCGACGCCTGGGCGCCGCGCATCAAGACCGGCTACGAGGCGCTGCTGACCTCGGCACTCAAGGGCAAGGGCGCCATGGGCGCGCAGGGCGGCGGCGAGCTGAGCGATGTCGAGATCGGCCGCGCTGTGGTCTACATGGCCAACAAGGGCGGCGCCAAGTTCGACGAGCCCAAGGCGGCGGCTTCGGGGGCATCGGCACCGGCCGCCGATGCGGCGGTGGCTGCGGCGTCAGCGCCGGCCAAGTAGCGCCTGCCGGGCCATGCCGGCTCAGCGTGCGTCCGCTTGCGGGCTGAGGCGATAGCCGAAGCGCGACGGCAAGTCGGCAAACGCGATGTCCTGCGGCGCCCACGCGCCGCTCTCCACCACGCCTGCGGCCTGCAGCATGTCCTGGGTGTGGACGATGCCCAGGCCCAATTCGGTGGCCAGAAAAAGCCGCCCGTGTTCGTCGAGCCAGCTCGTCGCGACACGGGCCGGCAGGCCGGTATGGGCCTGAACCTGCATCGGGTCGCCCGCCACCGGCAGCCGCCACACCCACGGCGCGGCCTCCAGCTCCACGTAGACCCGCTGCGGGCCGTTCTGGAAGTACCAGCAGCCGGCGTCGTCGGCCGCGTAATTGCGCTCGATGAAATCGCGCAACTTTTCGTGGTTGATGCGGCTGCCCTTGACGGCCGGGAACGGCCCGGCCGCCTGCACCCGGTCGTCGCGCATGTACCACTCGCCGCGCGCGTCCAGCGCCAGCCAGCCGTGGCAGGCGGGCACGTTGGGCCATTTCTTCAGCGCGGCGCGAACGATGTCATCCATCCGCGGATGATCGCTCAAAGTTGGGCCTGGACCCAGCCCATCACCGCCTCCGGCAAGGTGAACACGTGCCCCGGCGGGCGGCCGGCCGGAAAGCCGACATGGCCGCCGTGTTTCGGCTGCCACAGCGTCACGTGCATTCCGACTGAATGCGCCGCGGGCAGGCTGGCGGCCGGCACGAACGGGTCGTTGCGCGCGTTGAGCACCAGCGCCGGAATGCGGATGCGGTGCAGGTGCGGCTTGGCCGAAGCGCGCGACCAGTAATCGTCGGTGTCGCGAAAGCCGTGCAGCGGCGCGGTGAAGAGGTTGTCGAATTCGTACAGGTCGCGCGCGGCGAGCATCTTCTCGCGATCGAACAGCCCGGGGTGCTGGGCGAGCTTGCGCAAGGCCTTCGGCCGCATCGTGTTCAGGAACATCCGGCTGTAGACCTGCCGGTTGAAGCCGCGCCCGATCGCGCGGCCGCCGGCCGCGAGGTCGATCGGCGACGAGACGGCGCAGACGCAGCGGGCAACGCGCGCCGCGCTGTCGCCGGATTCTTCGGCCCAGCGCAACAGCGCATTGCCGCCGAGCGACACGCCGACGGCAACCAACGGCTGCGCAGTGCGCGAGCGCAGCCGTTCGAGGATCCAGCCGATCTCTGCGAAGTCGCCCGAGTGGTAGGCCCGCGGGCCGCGGTTCAGTTCGCCCGAGCAGCCGCGAAAGTGCGGCACCGCGAACGCCCAGCCGTGGCTGCGTGCCCAGTGCGCGAAGGCCTGCGCGTAGTGGCTGCCGGATGAGCCTTCGAGGCCGTGGAACAGCACCAGCCACGGCGCGTCGGCAGCCGGCGCTGGCTCGCTTTGAAAGTCGACGTCGATGAAGTCGCCATCGGGCGTGTCCCAGCGCTCGCGCCGGTAGACCGGCGCCGGGCCGTGGAAGCGGCGCGCGAACAGCGCCGGCCAGATCGTTTGAACGTTGCCGCCAACGGCGCCGCTGCCGAACAGCCAGCGCGGGGCGCGGTAGTGCTGCATCAGTCCTCGACGGGCCGCTCCCGAGAGGACTGAGATCCCCCTGGGGGACGACACCGAAGGTGTCTTGGGGCCGTCATCTCAATGGAGCACGGAGGGCGCGTCCACCACCTCGCGCAACTCGTTCTGCGTCCCCGGGCTCGCGTGGTGAGCCACCAACCGCCAGCCCTGGGCCGACTTGAGGTAGACGTTGGTCGCGATCACCCACGCCGACTGCGGGCCCTGCTGCGTCATCACCTGGACCCGCTCGAGCACGCTGTGCACCGCGCTGCCCGGGCTGTGCAGGCGGCGCACCTTGTCGGCGTGGACGTCGATCGCGCCGTGGCTGAACATGCTGTCGAAGGCGGCGCGGATCGCCGCCGGGCCGACCAGCCGCGGCCCGGCGGGATGGACGCAGACGATCTCGTCGTCGTCGGACCAGACCGCCATCAGCTTGTCGATGTCGCCCTGCTGCAGCGCCTCGTAGAACTGGGCTTCGGTTTCGTCGGGCGAGCCGATCGCCGCCAGAGCTGCCTTGGAGTCGGCCATCGCGGGCTGCCTACCGGAACACGACCGTCTTCGGGCCGTTCATCAGCACCCGGTGTTCAACATGCCAGCGTACCGCGCGCGCCAGCACCACGCTTTCCACGTCGCGCCCGACGGCGGTGAAATCGTCCGCGCTCAGGCTGTGATCGACCCGGGCCACGTCCTGCTCGATGATCGGGCCCTCGTCGAGATCGGCGGTCACGTAGTGCGCGGTGGCGCCGATCAGTTTCACGCCGCGGTCGTGCGCCTGCGCGTAGGGCTTGGCGCCCTTGAAGCTGGGCAGAAAGCTGTGGTGGATGTTGATCGCCCGGCCGTGCAGGAAACCGCAGAACGCAGGGCTCAGGATCTGCATGTAGCGCGCCAACACCACCAGGTCGATGTGCAGGCCCTTGACCAGCGCCTGCACCTGTTCCTCCTGCGCCCGCTTCGCCTGCGCCGTGCTGCCAGCCGGTAACGGCAGGTGGTGGAAGGCAATGCCGTAGCCGGCGGCCAGCGCGGCGAAGTCGGGGTGGTTGGAAACGATCGCCGCCACCTCGGCGTGCAACTGCCCGGCCTGCATCCGGAACAGCAGATCGTTCAGGCAGTGGCCGTACTTGCTCACCATCAGCAGCAGGCGCGGCTTGCGGGCCACCGCGTGCAAGCTCAGGGTCATGCCGAAGCGTTGCTTGGCGTGCCCGAACAGGGCGTCCAAAGCGCGCAGATCGGCCAGGCCTTCGGGCGCCTTGAAGTGGACCCGCATGAAGAACAGGCCGGTGGCGTGCAAGCCCGGTTCTTGTCCGGACTCATCGAGGTCGCCGAACTGCTGCGAGTCGATGATGTTGCAGCCGGCCTCGAACAACAAACCGGCCACGGCATGGACGATGCCCGGCGCGTCGCGACACGAAAGTGTAAGGATGAACTCGTGCGTTGCGACCATGCTGCGGGCATTGTACGAATCGCATCGCCCACCCACGCGACAACCCTAGAATGCCAGTCAAGTCGCTCTCAGCCTCCCGCTCCCTGATGCCCACCCCGCCCGCCGACTGGACCGAACGCAGCCGCGACCTCGCACGGCTGCTGGCCCGCGCCGGCCTCGGTGACCGCGCCGCCTTCGCCCAGCTCTACGAGCGCAGCAGTGCGCATCTGTTCGCGGTGATTCTGCGTATCAATCGAGACCGGGCACAGGCCGAAGACATTCTCCAGGAGGTGTATGTCAACGTCTGGCGCGCGGCGCAAAGCTTCGATGCGGCCCAGAGCCAGCCCCTGACCTGGCTGACCAGCATTGCGCGCAACCGCGCCATCGACAGCCTGCGCCGCAAGCAAGCCGAGCCCCCCCTCCAGACCACGATGTCAGGCGACTTGGAAGAACGTGACGTGTACGACACCCTGCCCAGCGACGCGCCGGGCCCGCTCGACCTGCTGAGCCGGGCCGCGGAGGCACGCGCGCTGGCGGCCTGCATGGAAGGCCTCTCGGCGCCGCAGCGGCACAGCCTCGCGCTGGCCTTCTACGACGGCCTCAGCCACGCCGAGGTGGCGCTGCAGATGGGGCAGCCGCTGGGCACCGTGAAGTCGTGGGTCCGGCGCTCGCTGCTGACCCTGAAGACCTGCCTCGACCAGGCCACAGGGCGCGACCGCGGCGGCCCCACCCCGGGAGCCGACTGAGCCATGGACTACAGCCGCCCCGACCTAGCCGACCGCCTGGCCGCCGAATATGCTGCCGGAACGCTGCGCGGCCCGGCACGGCGCCGCTTCGAGGCGCTGCTGCCGGCGCACCCGATGCTGCGCGAGGCGGTGGCCGATTGGCAGGCCCGCCTGATGCCGCTGACCGGCGTGCTCGCGCCGCAGCTGCCGCCGCCACGGGTCTGGCAGCGCATCGAGACGCGCATCGGCGGGGCACCGGCCGCGGGTTCGGCTGCTTCGGCTGCTGCGGTGGCACCGCTGCGCTGGTGGCAGCGCCTCGGGCCCTGGCGCGGGCTGACCGGCGCGGCCAGCATGGCGGCGCTGGCGCTGGCCGTGCTGCTGGCCAACCCGCCGGTACAGGCGCCGGTGGTGGTGGTGCTCAGTTCGACCGAGAAGGGCCCCGAGGGTGGCGCGGTCATGCCGGCGAGCTTCGTCGCCAGCTTCAGCGCCGACGGCCGCGCGGTGGCGACGCGGCCGCTGGTGCCGGTGAGCCTGGCGGCCGGGCGCACGCTCGAACTCTGGGCCGTGCCGGCCGAAGGCCCGCCGCGCTCGCTCGGCCTGATCTCGGCCGACGGCGCGTCAGTCGTGAGCCGGAACCGGGTGTTGAAGGACACCGCAGCACTGGCCGTGAGCCTCGAACCCACGGGCGGTTCGCCCACCGGCGCGCCGACCGGGCCGATCCTCTACGTCGGCAAGCTCGCGCTGTAGGCTGGCTCTCAGGCGGCTGGAAACGTCACGCTGAAGGTCGAACCTGCGCCCGGCTCGCTGCGCACTTCGATGCGCCCGCCCATGGCCTCGATCAACCCGCGACTGAGCGCCAGACCGATGCCGGTGCCTTCGATCGAGCTGTTGCGGTGGCCGAGCCGGTTGAACGGTTCGAACAGCCGCCCCAGGCCCGCTGCGGAAATGCCCACCCCGCTGTCGGTCACGCTGAGGTAGAGCCCGCCCGGCCCGCGCTCGGCGGCAAGCCGCACCCAGCCGCCGCGCCGGTTGTACTTGACGGCGTTGGAGAGCAGGTTCGCCAGCACTTGCTTCAGCCGCCGCCGGTCGGCGATGACGCGCAACCCCGGCTCGGGCGGCTCGATCTCGAGGCTCACGCCGGCCACGCCGGCCTGCGGGCGCAGCATGTCGGCGCACTCGCGCAGCAGCGGCGCCAGCTCGATCTCGGCCGGCTCCAGGCCGAGCCGGCCGGCCTCGATGCGGGTCAGGTCGAGCAGGTCGCCGATCATCTGCAGCAGGTGTTCGCCGGCCTCGCGGATCAGCGTCACGCGGCGCTGCTGGTTCGGGCTCAGCGGCTCGGCCGCGTCGAGCTGCAGCAG
>JANOVJ010000178.1:0-4428 GCA_031417295.1 bacterium
GTGATGGTGGCGCCGGTGATCATGGCCTTCGGCTCGGCCGAACAACAGCAGCGCTTCCTGCCCGGCATCATGAGTGGCGAGGTCTGGTGGAGCCAGGGCTACAGCGAGCCGGGCTCGGGTTCCGACCTGGCCTCGGTGAAGACACGCGCGGTCCGTGAAGGCAACCAATTCATCGTCAACGGCCAGAAGACCTGGACCACCCTCGGCCAGTACGGCGACTGGATCTTCTGCCTGGTGCGCACCGGCACCGAAGGCAAGCCGCAGGCCGGCATCAGCTTCCTGCTGATCGACATGAAGAGCCCCGGCGTCACGGTGCGCCCGATCAAGCTGATCGACGGCGAGGCCGAGGTCAACGAAGTCTGGTTCGACAACGTCCAGGTGCCGGCCGAGAACCTGGTGGGCGAGGAAAACAAGGGCTGGACCTACGCCAAGTACCTGCTCGCGCACGAGCGCACCGGCATCGCCGACGTGAACCGCAGCAAGCGCGAGCTGGAGCGGCTCAAGCGCATCGCCAAGGCCGAAGGCGTGTTCGACGACCCGCGATTTCGGGATGAGATCGCCCGCCTCGAAGTCGATGTGGTGGCGCTGGAGATGATGGTGCTGCGCGTGATCTCGGCTGAAAAAAGCGGCAAGCAGCCGCTCGACATCGCCGGCCTGCTGAAGATTCGCGGCAGCGAGATCCAGCAACGCCTGACCGAGCTGATGATGCTGGCCGCCGGGCCCTACAGCGTGCCCTACCTGCACGAGGCGATGGACGCCGGCTGGCAGGGCGACTATGTCGGCGCGGCCGAATGCGCGCCGCTGGCTGGCAGCTATTTCAACGTGCGCAAGACGACCATCTACGGCGGCAGCAACGAAGTGCAACGCAACATCATCGCGCAGTCGATGCTGGGCGTCTGAGAAGGACACCACGATCATGGATTTCGACTTCACCGAAGACCAGCAATCCCTGCGCGACGCCGTCAGCCGCTGGGTCGACAAGGGCTACGACTTCGAGCGCCGCCGCGGCATCGTCGCGAGCGGCGGGTTTGCGCCCGAGGCCTGGCGCGAGATGGCCGAGCTGGGCCTGCTCGGCCTGGCCCTGCCCGAGGCCAACGGCGGGATGGGCTTTGGCGCCGTCGAGGCGATGGTGGTGATGGAAGAACTCGGCCGCGGCATCGTGCTCGAACCCTATGCGGCGGTGGCGCTGGTGGCCGCGCCGATGCTCGTGGGCAGCCGGGCGCCGTCGGCGGCGCTGTGGCAGCAGGGCGTGGCCGATGGCAGCTCGATCATCGTGCTGGCGCACCAGGAGCGCCGGGCGCGCTACCGGCTGGCGCATGTGGAAACCGTGGCCACCCAAGACGCCGCCGGCAACTGGCTGATCAGCGGCGCGAAGAGCCTGGTGCCGGCCGGCGAGCATGCCGGCGCCTACCTCGTGCCGGCGCGCGTGAGCGGCGCGGTGGACGACCCCGCAGGCATCGCGCTCTTCGTCGTCTCGCGCGGTGCCGGCGTGACCCCGCGCGGCTACCCGACGCAAGACGGCGCCTGCGCCGCCGAAGTGACGTTCGAGCGCGCGAGCGGCATCGAGTTGCTGCCCGCGGGCGAGGCCTTCGGCGCCCTCGAAGCGGCCATCGATCGCGGCATTGCCGCACTCGCCGCCGAGGCGGTGGGCGTGATGGACAAGCTGGTCGCGCTGACGGTGGACTACATGAACACGCGCAAGCAGTTCGGCGTGGCGATCGGCACCTTCCAGGCGCTGCGCCACCGCATCGCCGACGTGAAGATGCAGCTCGAACTGGCGCGTTCGATGAGCTACTTCGCGAGCCTGAAGTTGGATGAAGCGCCGGCGCAGCGGCGGCGCGCGCTGTCGCAGGCCAAGGTGCAACTCGGGCAGTCGATGCGCTACGTCGGCCAGCAGTGCATCCAGTTGCACGGCGGCATCGGCGTGACCGACGAGTACATCGCCAGCCACTACTTCAAGCGCCTGACGGTGATGGAGCTGAGCTTCGGCGACACGATGCACCACCTGGGCGAGGTGAGCGCGCGGATGCAGGATGCGGCGGGGGTGTTTGCCTGAGCTGGGGGCCAATCGACCCAGCGGCATCGCGCGACGTGACTCGACAGGGCTGGTGCGCGGCCCGGTCATCTTCGTGACCACGCCTTCAATGCCGCGCACCTGCGCATAGGTATCGTGGCCGATGCGCAAGGCCCGGGCCGGCAAGGCTTGCTGCCGCTCACGATCGCTCGCGCTTCGGCGCGGCGCGGGCCGGTGGCTCAGCCATCCAGTGTTCCAGCGTCAGGCCGGGCACCTGCTTGAAGTGGCGCGTGTTGTGGGTCACCAGCACCAGCCCTTCAGCCAGGGCATGCGCGGCGATCTGGGTGTCGAGTTCGCCGATCGGCGTGCCCGCGCGCCGGTGCGCATCCTTCGGCGTGCCGTAGCGGTAGGCAGCCTGCGGGTCGGCCCGCGCGGCATCGTCGCGGGGCGGCACAAACTCGTCGCTGGCGGGCAGGCTCTGCAGCTCGTTGAGGAAGGCCTGCAGCGCATCGGCATCGGGCTTGGGTCGGAGTGTGATTTCGCCCGTGTGCTCGTTACGGCTGATCCACATCTCACGGGCGTTCACCCTGTAGGCCTTGGGCAGGCGCAGCGCCTGGCTGTTGCCGGTGGTGAAGACTTTGGCGATAGCGGTCACGGGCAGGCCTCGCTCAGAAAATATCTAAAAACCGTACCCATTCTGTCGCGCCACGGCCACGGCATACTGCGCCGCACGGACATCGCCAAACCAAGCCACGCACATGACTTCACCCAGCGGGTCCATCACCGACGTCGCCGGCATCAAGGTCGGCCACTTCACCGACCTGCGCCGCCCGACCGGCTGCACCGTCATCCTGGCCGAGGCCGGCGCGGTTGCCGGTGTCGATGTGCGCGGCGCCGCGCCGGGTACGCGCGAAACCGAACTTCTGTCGCCGCTCAACGCGGTCGAGCAGGTCCACGCCATCCTGCTCGCCGGCGGCAGCGCCTTCGGCCTCGACGCGGCGGGTGGCGTGATGCGCTGGCTCGACGAGCGCGGCATCGGCATCGCTGTCGGCTCGGCACGCGTGCCGATCGTGCCGGCGGCGATCCTGTTCGATCTGTGGGTCGGCGACTCGCGCATCCGCCCCGATGCCGCCGCCGGTTACGCGGCCTGCGATGCGGCCAGCGATTCGCCACCCGCCGAAGGCTCGGTCGGTGCCGGCGCCGGCGCGGCGGTGGGCAAGCTGTTCGGCATCGAGCGCGCGATGAAGGGCGGCATCGGCTCGGCGTCGCTGCGCATTGGCGGCGTCACGGTCGCCGCGCTGGTCGCGGTCAATGCGGTCGGTGACGTGCTCGACCCGCACACCGGCCAGGTCGTTGCCGGCGCACGCACAGCCGACGGCAGCGCGCTGCTCGGCAGCGTGCAAGCGCTGCTGCGCGGCGATGTCCCGCCGCCATTGCAGGCGGGTGGCGCAACGACGATCGGCGTCATCGCGACCGATGCGGTGCTGACCAAGGCGCAGGCCTGCAAGCTGGCGCAGATGGGCCACGACGGCCTGGCGCGCAGCATCAACCCTGTCCATACCTTGACCGACGGCGACACGCTGTTCGCGCTGGCCACCGGCCGCAGCGGGCTCACGCCGCACCTCACGCTGCTCGGCGTCGCCGCCGCCGAAGTGACGGCCATCGCGGTGCTGCGTGCGGTGATGCAGGCCGAAGGCCTGAGCGGCCCGGGCTTGCCGACGCTGCCCTCGGCGCGCGATCTGGCGGCCTGAACCGGCCGTCGCGCCGCGCACGGCAGGCATCCGCGCCGCTCGACGAGCCCGGCTGCTTCACTCGCCGCGTCAGGGAAACCCCCATGCATCGGACGCTTGCGGAAACGGCGAGACGCCGTGCCGCGACTCCGATAATCGGCACCGCCGCATCTGCGGGCCGGTGAGCGCACAGCGCCGGGACGCACCCCTTCGGACAACACCAGGAGAGACCATGAACTTGAAGCACAGAATCATTGCCGGCGCGTTCGTCGCCGCCTTCAGCAGCGTCGCCATGGCGCAGACGCTCGTCGGCGTGAGCTGGTCCAACTTCCAGGAGGAACGCTGGAAGACCGACGAGAAGGCGATCAAGGACCAGGTCACCAAGCTCGGCGGCACGTACGTGAGCGCCGATGCCGGCGGCTCGCCGGAGAAGCAGCTCGCCGACGTCGATGGCCTGATCGCCAAGGGCGCCAAGGCGCTGATCATCCTGGCGATGGACAAGGACGCGATCGTGCCGGCGCTGAACAAGGCCAAGGCGAAGAACATCCCCGTCGTCGCCTACGACCGCCTGATCGAACAGCCCGGCGTGTTCTACATCACCTTCGACAACAAGGAAGTCGGCCGGATGCAGGCGCGCGCCGTGCTGGCCGCCAAGGCCAAGGGCAACTACGTGATGATCAAGGG
>JANOVJ010000179.1:0-1704 GCA_031417295.1 bacterium
CGCCGGTCGCACTCGCTGCCTACGCCGCCGCGGGCATGGCCGGCAGCGACCCGTTCAAGACCGGCAACACCGCGTTCCGCCTCGGCCTGGGCAAGGTCCTGGTGCCGTTCGTGTTCGTGTTCTCGCCGTCGCTGCTGTTGGTGGCCGACGGCTTCACCTGGGGCGAGTTCGTCGTCACCTTCACCGGCTGCGTGCTCGGCATCGCCATCCTGTCGGCCGGGTTGAGCAAGTGGTTCCTGGTCGAGATGACGCGCTGGGAGCAGGGGGTGTGTTTGGCCGCTGCGGTGCTGATGGTGGCGCCAGGCCTCGCCAGCGGCGCTGTCGGTATCGTGATGGTGTTGCCGATGGTGTGGCGGCATCTGCGTGCCTGGCGGGCGGGCGCGCCGCTCGCTGGTTGACGGCTCTGCGGGCCAGGCGCGGCCCTACTTCGCCGACAGCACGAGGTTCGGATCGAGGACGCCCTGGGCGACGGGCCAGACTTCCCCGCTGACCAGCAGCGCGCTGAAGCTGTCGCGCTTGATGCAGATCTTGCTGGGTCGGCCGGCAAAACGGCCTTGCGCAATCTCGAGTGGCAGGCCTGGATCGGCCAGGCCGAGACGAAAGAGGTACGCCGCGGCGGGGCCGGCTGCACTGCCGGTCGCTACGTCTTCGGCCCGGCCCAGGTTGTCCCAGGTCCTGACCTCCGGGCCCGCAACATCGAGCACGAGCACGAACTTGGCGCCGAGTGTTGCTAGAAGGGGCTCGAGATCGCTGCCTTTGATGGCCGCGCGCGCCAGGGCTTCGGGGCGAACCGGAACGATGAGGTAGGGCAGGCCCGTGGAGACGACCTGCGCCGGGCACCCGGCGGCAAGGTCGTCCGCTGTCAGACCGAGCCTGGCGAGGACTGAAAGCAACACGGCCGGTGCGATGACGCCACCCAGGATCGGCGCACCTTGATTCATCTCGGCAAGGTGATGGTTGCCCATCTTTCGGGTGTTGACGGGCACATCCGCTGCGGCCAGTTTCAGCGTCCATGAACTTGCGTCGGCCGTGGGCGTTCGGGTGCGATGAAGTACCGCGGCGGCACCGAGAACGGGGTGACCGGCGAATGGAAGTTCCTCCTCCACCGTGAACACGCGGGCGCGGGCGCCTGTCGACGTGATCTCGGACAGGAAGATCGACTCGAACTGCTTCATCTCCTGCGTCAGCCGCTGCATGAACTGGGCCGGCCAGCCATCCGTGTCGAGGAAGACGGTCAGGCCGTTTCCGCTGAGCGGGCCGGCGGCAAAGACATCGACGTGAAAGTAGGCGCGTGCGGGCATGGGAGTCGGGGCGCCGGAGCGCCTTCGAAAGGTCACGGTGCGCGGCTCGAACAAAAAGGCCGGCTTGGCAAGCACCCGTCCTTACGCTGGAGAGCCGCCGTTGCCGTGCTCGCCGACGCCTCGCCATGGTAGCGGTACGGGTCGGCCGGCCGGCAGTACTGAGGCGACACGCCACCGAACTCGAAACCCCCGATCTCGGCAGCGAGCTTGATGCTTTGCTCGGTGCCCGAACGGCACTCGCATCGAACGTCGGGCGGCCGAAAACGGGCCCGGCGCGTGCTACCGTCGCGACACGCTTTGGCCGCCCCTTCGCCTCACCGACCCCCATCACGGAGACAAGCATGAAGAAACTTCTCACCGCCGTCTGCACGGTCCTGCTCGGTCTGGCCGCAACCGTCCCGGC
>JANOVJ010000180.1:0-5975 GCA_031417295.1 bacterium
TCGCGTAGCAGGAACACGCCGCAGAGCGCCAGCACCCCCGCCACCACCCAGGGCAGGAAGTTCGGTCCGACGCCGGCGTAACCCGCGTCAGAGCTGATCTGCGTGGCGCCGGCCGCCAGCAGCAGGCCGAGCGCCAGCGTGCCGGCACCGATCAGCGCCTGCGGATTTTTCACCCGAGCATTCCCGACTTGACCATGATCACCCGCAGGCTGGCGAATTCGTCGTCGACGAACTTGTCGAACGCCGGGCCGGCCAGCAGGGCCGGGGTCCAGTTGTTCTTCTCCATCGCCTCGCTCCAGGCCTTGGTCTTGGTGGCCTTGAGCACCATGTCGGTCAGGGCCTTGCGCTGCTCGGCGGTGATGCCGGCCGCGCCGTACACGCCGCGCCAGTTGCCCAGCACGACGTTGACGCCCTGCTCCTTCAGGGTCGGCACGTCGATGCCCTTCAGGCGGGTCTCGGAGGTGACGGCCAGCGCGCGCATCTTGCCGGTGGTGATGTACTCGGCGAACTCGCTGTAGCCGCTGCCGCCGACGGTGACGTTGCCGCCCAGGATGGCGGCGGTGGCTTCTCCGCCGCCGCGGAAGGCGACGTAGTTGATCTTGGCCGGGTCGACGCCGACTTCACGCGCGATCATGGCCGCGGCGATGTGTTCGGTGGAGCCGCGCGAGCCGCCGCCCCACTTGACGCTGCCGGGGTCTTTTTTCATCTGCTCGATGACGTCTTTCATGCTCTTGAGCGGCGAGTTGGCGGGCAGCACGAACACGTTGTACTCACTCGTCAGGCGCGCGATCGGGGTGGCCTGGCTCAGGCTCACCGGCGGTTTGCCGGTGATGATGCCGCCGAGCATCACGGCGCCCATCACCATCATCGCGTTGGCGTCGCCCTTGCTGCCGTTGACGAACTGCGCCAGGCCGATCGCGCCCGCCGCGCCGCCCTTGTTGTCGTAGCTCACCGACGCGGCCACGCCGGCGTCCTGCATCGCCTTGCCGAGGGCGCGGCCGGTGGTGTCCCAACCGCCGCCGGGGTTGGCCGGGATCATCATCTTCACGTTGGCGCCGGTGGCACGCGCCGGCAGCGGCAGCGTGCCAGCAGCCGCCAACGCGGCGATCGATTTGAGGAAGGTGTCTCTGCGCATCGGGGTTCTCCAGGGCCTGCAAATTCAGGGCTCCCCATGTTCGCGGCAAAGCCTGTCAATCGGCTGTCCAAAACCCTAGGGGAAACGCTGATGGCTCGCGGTGCGGGCAGCGCGGCGCCCCGGCAGGCTGCTAAGGTGGCGCCGATGAAGCTGCTGCTGGTGGAAGACAACGTGGCGATGCAGACCACGCTGCAGCGGACGTTCGAGCGCCGCGGGATGCAGGTCGTTGCCTGTGGCGACGGCGCGCGGGCACTCGACCGCTGGCAGGCCAGCCTGCCCGACGTGGTGGTGCTCGACCTGAGCCTGCCCGGCCTCGACGGCCTGGAGGTGCTGGCCCGCGCCCGGGCCGCCGGGCTCAAGACACCGGTGCTCGTGCTGACCGCCCGCGGCACGGTGGGCGACCGCATCCTCGGCCTCAACGCCGGCGCCGACGACTACCTGCCCAAGCCGTTCGATCTCGACGAACTCGACGCCCGCGTGCGCGCGCTGGCGCGACGCGCCAACGCGAACGCGGGGGCCGAGCGCGAGCCGACGCTCGACGCCGGCCCGCCGGCTTGGTGCGGCATGCGCTGCGACGCTCAGAGTGGCGCGGTCTACCGGCACGGCGAGGCGATGGACCTGCCACCCCGCGAACTGGCCCTGCTGCGCGCGCTGCTGGCCCGGCCGGGCCACGCGGTTACGCGCGAGCGGCTGTTCGAACTCGTCTTCCCCGGCGAGGCGCAGGTGCAGGCTGAAGCGATCGAGGTCGTTGCCTACCGGCTACGCAAGAAGATCGCCGGTACGGGCGTGCAACTGGTCACGCTGCGCGGCCTGGGCTACCTCTTGAAAGCCGCTGCATGATCGGTTCGCCCAGGCAGCCGCTCTCGCTGCGCAGCACGCTGCTGCTGGGCATCCTGCTGCCGGTGCTGGCCTTGGTCGCCATCAACACCGCCAGCCTGTACCGCCAGGCGCTGCGCGCGGCCGATACCGCCTACGACCGGACGCTGCTCGCCAGCGCCAAATCGATCGGCGAGCAGCTCGAGGTGGTCGGCAACGGCGACACCGCGCACTTGAAAGCCACGGTGCTGTACTCCGCGCTCGAGCCGTTCGAGGCCGACAACCGCAGCCGCATGTTCTACAAGGTCAGCGGCTTCGGCGGCGAGATGGTGTCGGGCTTCGATGATCTTCCCGCATGGCGCGGCACGCTGCCGACCAAGGGCCTGTACGCCGCGCTGGTCGACTTCTACGACGATAGCTACCGCGGCCAGGCGGTGCGCGTCGCGGTGCTGTTGCAACCGGTGGCGGGCACTGAAGGCCGCGGCATGGCGACGATCCAGGTCGCCGAGACACTGGAGCTGCGGCAGACGCTGGCGCGCCAGATCCTGGTCGACACGCTGTGGCGCCAGGCCGCGCTGGTGCTGGTGATCACGGCCGTGGTGGTGTGGGTGGTGCAACGCGCGACGCGG
Source organism: bacterium (assembly GCA_031417295.1). Classification (GTDB taxonomy): domain Bacteria; phylum Pseudomonadota; class Gammaproteobacteria; order Burkholderiales; family Burkholderiaceae_C; genus CAIKUF01. The sequence continues at coordinate 2,581 of JANOVJ010000180.1, forward strand.
CCGGTGCGCGAGCTCAGCACCCAACTTCACCAGCGCAGCGAGAACGACCTGGCGCCGATCGACCCGTCGCGCGCGCCGCGCGAGCTGCTGCCGCTGCTGGAGGCCACCAACCAGGTGATGGCCCGGCTGGCCCACTTGCTGGCCTACCAGAAGCGCTTCGTGCGCGACACCGCGCACCAGTTGCGCACCCCGCTGGCGGTGCTGCGAACGCAGTTGCAATCGGCCCAGCGCGGCGACGTCGAGCCGGCGCAGGCGCTGCTCGAGATGAGCGGCACGGTGGAACGGGCGACGACGCTGGCCAACCAGATGCTGGCGCTGGCCAAGGTCGAGCAGTTGCGCCAGCAGGGCAGCGCGCCGCGGATCGAGTGGGCCGAGACCGCGCGCGCGGTGGCGCTCGACCTCTCGGCGCTGATCGGCGAGCGCCAACTCGACTTCGAGATCGCGACCGTGCCGGCCACCGTGCGCGCGCATGAGTGGGCGCTGCGCGAACTGACCCGCAACCTGCTCCACAACGCGATCAAGCAAACGCCGCAAGGCGGCAAGCTGGCCGTGCACCTGGTGCGCGACGCGCACCACGCCACGCTGACTATCGCCGACAGCGGCCCCGGCATCCCCGCCGAGCTGCGGCTGCGCCTGTTCCAGCCGTTCGCGGCGGGCGATGCGCGCAGCGGCTCCGGGCTCGGGCTCGCGATCTGCCATGAGATCGTGCTCAGCTTGTCGGGCAGCATCCGGCTCGACAACCGAACGCACCACGGCACAGTGACCGGGCTCGATGCGACCGTCCGCCTGCCCTTGGCCGACAATCAGGGCACATGAAGGAAAAGCCCGACAGCGTTCGCATCCGCCTCGACAAGTGGCTGTGGGCGGCGCGTCTCTACAAGACGCGCGGCCTGGCGGTGGAGTTCATCGAGAAGGGGCGGGTCCACGTCAATGGGCTGCCGGTGAAGCGGGCACGCGAACTGCACATCGGCGACCTGCTCCGCTTGCGCCAGGGCGAGCATGGCGAGATCGCGCGCGAGTTGCGCGTGCTGGGCTTGAGTGAGGTGCGCGGCCCGGCGCCGGTGGCGCAACAGCTGTACGCGGAAACGCCGGAAAGCGTTGCCGCGCGCGAGGCCGCCGCCCAGGCGAGGCCGTTCGTGACCGACCCGGCCCTGGCCATCGAGCAAGGCCGCCCGACCAAGCGCAACCGCCGCGAGCTGGCCGACTGGCAGCGCTGGAGCGCCAGCATCGACGCCGACTGAAGGCGGCCAGCCCCGCCGCGCTGGCGCCGGCCGCGGCCCCGGCCGGGCTGCCGGGCGAGCCGCACTTTTGCTGCAATCCCCTCTTGAAAACGCGGAGATAGCTCCCAATTGGATGAAATCGGAGAGAAAGAAGTCATGCCCAACACAGAAGCCCACCCATCCCCCAACGGCCTTGACCCGGCCTCGGCCGAAGCCGCCGAGCCGGCGGCCGAGGCCAGCCCCGAGACGAGGCTGGCCGAGCTGGAAGCCCGCCACACCGAAATGGCCGACGCCTACCTGCGCGCCAAGGCCGAGGCCGAGAACACCCGCCGCCGTTCGGAGGACGAAATCTCGAAGGCACGCAAGTACGCCGTCGAAGCCTTCGCCGAGAGCCTGCTGCCGGTGAAAGACAGCCTGGAGGCCGCCGTTGCGCTGCAGGGCTCCAACAACGCGGCGACGCCCGAGCAGATGCTCGAAGGCGTGCACGCCACGCTGCGCCAGCTTTCGGCCGCGCTCGAGCGCAACAAGGTGGCCGAGATCAATCCGGCCGCGGCGGCGAAGTTCGATCCGCACCAGCACCAGGCCATCAGCGTGGTGCCGGCCGATCAGGAGGCCAACACCGTCGTCATGGTGCTGCAAAAAGGCTACCTGATCGCCGACCGCGTGCTGCGCCCGGCGCTGGTCACGGTCACGGCGCCGCAGTGACTCAGGGCACCAGCCGCAAGGCTTGAAAGACTGCAAGTTATCCACAAGTAGCCCACAATCCAACTTCAAGTTTCAGGAGCTAGATCATGGGAAGAATCATCGGCATCGACCTCGGCACCACCAACTCGTGCGTGTCGATCATGGAAGGCAACACCACCAAGGTGATCGAGAACAGCGAAGGTGCGCGCACCACGCCGTCGATCATTGCTTATCAAGACGGCGGCGAGATCCTCGTCGGCGCCTCGGCCAAGCGCCAGGCTGTCACCAACCCGAAGAACACGCTGTACGCGGTGAAGCGGCTGATCGGGCGCAAGTTCACCGAGAAGGAAGTGCAGAAGGACATCGACCTGATGCCCTACAAGATCGTGGCCGCCGACAACGGCGACGCCTGGGTCGAGGTGCGTGGTCAGAAGCTCGCGCCGCAGCAGGTCAGCGCCGAGGTGCTGCGCAAGATGAAGAAGACCGCCGAGGACTATCTCGGCGAGCCGGTCACCGAGGCCGTGATCACGGTGCCCGCGTACTTCAACGACTCGCAGCGGCAAGCGACCAAGGACGCCGGGCGCATCGCCGGGCTGGACGTGAAGCGCATCATCAACGAGCCCACTGCGGCGGCACTCGCCTTCGGCCTCGACAAGACGCACAAGGGCGACCGCAAGATCGCGGTCTATGACCTCGGCGGTGGCACCTTCGACGTCTCGATCATCGAGATCGCCGACGTTGACGGCGAAAAACAATTCGAGGTGCTGGCCACCAACGGCGACACCTTCCTCGGCGGCGAAGACTTCGACCAGCGCGTGATCGAATACATCATTGCCGAGTTCAAGAAGGACCAGGGCGTCGACCTGGGCAAGGACGTGCTGGCACTACAGCGCCTGAAGGAAGCGGCCGAGAAGGCCAAGATCGAGCTGTCGAGCAGCGCGCAGACCGACATCAACCTGCCCTACGTGACGGCCGATGCCTCGGGCCCGAAGCACTTGAACATCAAGCTCACCCGGGCCAAGTTCGAGGCGCTGGTCGACGACCTGATCGAACGCACCATCGCGCCGTGCCGCACCGCGATCAAGGATTCGGGCATCAACGTGGCCGACATCCAGGACGTGATCCTCGTCGGCGGCATGACCCGCATGCCCAAGGTGCAGGACAAGGTCAAGGAGTTCTTCGGCCGCGAGCCGCGCAAGGACGTGAACCCGGACGAGGCCGTGGCCGTGGGCGCCGCGATCCAGGGCCAGGTGCTGGCCGGCGATCGCAGCGATGTGCTGCTGCTCGACGTGACGCCGCTGAGCCTGGGCATCGAGACGCTGGGCGGCGTGATGACGAAGATGATCAAGAAGAACACGACCATCCCGACCAAGTTCGCGCAGACCTTCAGCACCGCCGACGACAACCAGCCGGCGGTGACGATCAAGGTCTACCAGGGCGAGCGCGAAATCGCCACCGGCAACAAGAGCCTGGGCGAGTTCAACCTCGAAG
>JANOVJ010000181.1:0-2685 GCA_031417295.1 bacterium
GACGGCGACGCGCGGCGGCTGCTCAACACGCTGGAGACGGTGGCCCGCTCCGCGGGCGCTGCGACCCTGATCGACGAAGCGGCCCTCGAGCGCGCCCTCGGCGAACAACTCCGCCGCTACGACAAAGGCGGCGAGCAGTTCTACGACACGATCTCGGCGCTGCACAAATCGGTGCGCGGCTCCGACCCCGACGCCGCGCTGTACTGGTTTGTGCGCATGCTCGACGGCGGCGTCGATCCGCGCTATGCGGCAAGGCGGCTGGTGCGCATGGCGAGCGAAGACATCGGCCTGGCCGATCCGCGCGCGCTGCGCCTGGCACTCGACGCGAGCGAGACCTACGAGCGCCTGGGCTCGCCCGAAGGCGAGTTGGCGCTGGCGCAGGCGGTGGTCTACCTGGCGGTCGCGCCTAAAAGCAATTCGCTCTACACCGCCTACAAGGCCGCGCGCGCCTTTGTCGCGCACAACGGCACGCTGCCCGTGCCGATGCACCTGCGCAATGCGCCTACAAAGCTGATGAAGGGCCTGGGCTACGGCGAGGGCTACCGCTATGCGCATGACGAAGAGGGCGGCTTCGCGGCGGGCGCGCACTACGGCCCGGCGGACAGCCCGCTGCCGCGGTTCTACGAGCCCCAGCCGCGCGGGCTGGAGTTGCGCATTGGCGAGAGGCTGGCGGAGTTGCGGCGCCTGAACGAACAGGTCCGCGGCGTCTAGAATCCGCCGCAGTTTGCAATCTGTACACCACATTGCGGCTACCGGCTAGAGGGTCGGCACGCGAACGGTGGCTCGCTTTTTGCGACTAGAGTCGCACGAAGTCCCGACGGGGCGCCAGACCTCGGCGCGGTCTGTGCAGGCAGGCGGCGTGAACACAACAACCTCAGGCCGTGGAGCCGGGGTTTCGCAGGAGACGTGGAGATGGACACCTTCATCCAACAGATCATCAACGGCCTGGTGCTGGGCAGCGTGTATGCGCTGGTGGCACTCGGCTACACGATGGTCTACGGCATCATCAACCTGATCAACTTCGCCCACGGCGAGGTGTTGATGGTCGGTGCCATGGTCAGCTGGACCGTGGTCACGGTGTTTGCGAAGGCCGGCCTGCCGGGCTGGCTGCTGCTGCTGATCTCGCTTGTCGCGGCGATCATCGTCTGCTCGATCCTGAACTACTCGATCGAGAAGATCGCCTACCGGCCGCTGCGCAACGCGCCGCGGCTGGCGCCGCTGATCACCGCGATGGGCGTGAGCTTGCTGCTGCAGACGCTGGCGATGATCATCTGGAAGCCGGACTTCAAGTCGTTCCCGATCCTGCTGCCGAGCGAGCCGTTCCACATTGGTGGCGCGGTGATCAACACCACCCAGATCCTGATTCTGGTCGTCACCGCGGTCACGCTGGCCGGGTTGATGTACCTGGTGAACCAGACCCGGCTCGGCCGCGCGATGCGGGCCACGGCCGAGAACCCGCGCGTCGCCGGGCTGATGGGCGTCAAGCCCGACGTGGTGATTTCGGCCACCTTCATCATCGGCGCCGCACTGGCCGCGCTGGCCGGCGTGATGTACGCCGCCAACTACGGCTCGGTGCAGCACACCATGGGCTTTCTGCCCGGCCTGAAGGCCTTTACCGCAGCGGTCTTCGGCGGCATCGGCAACCTGGCCGGCGCCATGCTCGGCGGGGTGCTGCTGGGGCTGATCGAGTCGCTCGGCGCGGGCTACATCGGTGCGCTCACCGGTGGCGTGCTGGGAAGTCACTACTCCGACATCTTCGCCTTCATCGTGCTGATCGTGATCCTCACCCTGAGGCCGCAGGGCCTGCTCGGTGAACGCGTCGCCGACCGGGCCTGAACGGGAGCCAGCACCATGAAAAGCAACAAGCTCCTCACCTTCCTGATCTGCGCCGTCGGGCTTATCGTCCTGCCGCTGGTGTTCCAGCAGTTCGGCAACGCCTGGGTGCGCATCGTCGATACCGCGCTGCTCTATGTGTTGCTCGCCCTGGGCCTGAACATCGTGGTCGGCTATGCCGGCCTGTTGGACCTGGGCTATGTCGCCTTCTATGCGGTTGGCGCGTACATGTTCGGCCTGCTCGCGTCGCCGCACCTGGTCGACACCTTTCCGGCCATCAAGGCCATGTTCCCGGCCGGCTTTCACTCGCCGATCTGGCTCGTCATCCCGCTCGGCGCGCTGGTGGCCGGCACCTTCGGCATGCTGCTCGGCGCGCCGACGCTCAAGCTGCGCGGTGACTACCTGGCAATCGTCACGCTCGGCTTCGGCGAGATCATCCGCGTATTCCTGAACAACCTCGACGCGCCGGTCAACATCACCAACGGCCCGAAGGGCATCGCCGGCATCGATTCGATCAAGATCTTCGGCCTCGACCTCGGCAAGACGCTCGATCTCGGCGTCATCTCGCTGCCCTCGGTCACGCTGTACTACTACCTGTTCCTGGCCCTCGTCATCTGCAGCGTGCTGATCTGCTACCGGCTCGAGCGCTCGCGCATCGGCCGCGCCTGGATGGCGATCCGCGAAGACGAGGTTGCCGCCAAGGCGATGGGCATCAACACCCGCAACCTGAAGCTGCTGGCCTTCGGCATGGGCGCCACCTTCGGCGGCATCTCGGGCGTGATGTTCGCCACCTTCCAGGGCTTCATCTCGCCGGAGTCGTTCAGCCTGCAAGAGTCGATCATGATCGTCGCG
>JANOVJ010000182.1:0-9733 GCA_031417295.1 bacterium
GGTTGGGGTGAGGGGTTTTTTGCACTGAAGACAGGATCGTTCCCATGCTGATGTCCACCCTCACCTCCCTCGCCGAACTCGAAAACGCCGCCGAGTTCGTGGCCCGCCACATCGGGCCGACCGCGGCTGACGAGCAGCACATGCTCAGCGCCATCGGCGCTGCATCGCGGCGGGCGCTGATCGAGGCCATCGTGCCGCGCAGCATTGCGCGTGGGGCACCGATGAAGCTGCCAGCGCCGCTTTCCGAAGCGCAGGCGCTGGCCGAACTGAAAGGCATCGCGTCGCGCAACCGGGTGCTGAAAAGCGCCATCGGCCAGGGCTACCACGGCACGCACACCCCAGGCGTGATCTTGCGCAACATCCTGGAGAACCCGGCCTGGTACACCGCCTACACCCCCTACCAAGCCGAAATTTCGCAGGGCCGGATGGAGGCGCTGATCAACTTCCAGACCATGGTCTGCGAGTTGACCGGGATGGCGATTGCCGGCTCGTCGATGCTCGACGAAGCCACCGCCGCGGCCGAGGCGATGACGCTCGCAATGCGCGTCGGGCCGAGTGGCAAGAGCGGCAAGTCAACCACCTTCTTCGTCGCCGACGACGTGCTGCCGCAAACGCTGGAGGTGGTGCAGACGCGCGCCGCGCCGTTGGGCATCACGGTCACCACCGGCCCTTTCGACGCCGCCGCGCAAGCCGGCGCTTTTGCGGTGCTGCTGCAATACCCCGGCGTGAACGGCGCGGTGCACGATCTGCAACCGGTGATCGAAGCCGTGCACGCGGCCGGCGGCCTGGCCATCGTCGCCGCCGATCTGCTCGCGCTCACGCTGCTCAAGCCGCCCGGCGAAATGGGCGCCGACATCGCCGTCGGCAATACGCAGCGCTTCGGCATGCCAATGGGCAACGGCGGCCCGCACGCGGCCTACCTCGCGACGCAGGACGCGTTCAAGCGTTCGATGCCCGGCCGGCTGGTGGGCGTCAGCATCGACGCGCACGGTGCACCGGCCTTCCGTCTGGCGCTGCAAACGCGCGAGCAGCACATCCGGCGCGAGAAGGCAACGTCGAACATCTGTACCGCGCAGGTGCTGCCTGCGGTGGTGGCCAGCATGTACGCGGTCTATCACGGGCCCGCCGGGTTGACGCGCATCGCGCGCCGCGTGGCCAGCTACACGGCGCTGCTGGCCACAGCGCTGGCCGAGCGTGGCTGCACGCTGCGCAACGAGGCTGCATTCGACACGCTGGAAGTCGACACTGGCGAGCGCACTGGCGCCGTGCTGCACGCCGCACGCGATGCCGGCTTCAACCTGCGCCGGGCATCGGCCCACTCGGTCAGCCTGACGCTCGACGAAACCACGATGCGCAGCGACATCGCCGCGCTGCTCGCCGCCATCGCGCCCGGCGGCGGCACGGCCTCGCTGGCCGCGCTGTGGGCCAAGGCCGAGAAAGGCATCACCTCGCTTCTGCCGCCCGAACTCACGCGCCGCAGCACCTTCCTGACCCACCCGGTCTTCAACACGCATCATTCCGAGACCGACATGCTGCGCTACATCCGCAGCCTCTCGGACAAGGACCTCGCGCTCGACCGCACGATGATCCCGCTCGGCTCGTGCACGATGAAGCTGAACGCGACCAGCGAGATGATCCCGATCACCTGGCCTGAGTTCGCGAACATCCACCCCTTCGCGCCGCCCGATCAACTCACCGGCTATGCCGAGCTCGATCAACAACTGCGCGGCTGGCTGTGCCAGGCCACCGGCTATGCCGGCGTGAGCCTGCAACCCAATGCCGGCTCGCAGGGCGAGTACGCGGGGCTGCTGGCGATCCGCGCCTTCCACGCCTCGCGCGGCGAGGCGCAGCGCACGATCTGCCTGATCCCCGAATCGGCGCACGGCACCAACCCGGCGAGCGCGCAGATGGCCGGGCTCGAAGTCGTGGTCACGAAGTGCGACGCCGAAGGCAATGTCGACCTGGCCGACCTGCAAGCGAAGTGCGAGAAGCACAGCGCGAACCTGGCGGCGATCATGATCACCTACCCCTCGACCTACGGCGTGTTTGACAGCCACGTCGGCGAGCTGTGCAAGCTCGTCCACAGCCACGGCGGGCGCGTCTATGTGGACGGCGCGAACATGAACGCCTTGGTCGGCGTGGCCGCGCCGGGTGAGTTCGGCGGCGACGTGAGCCACCTGAACCTGCACAAGACCTTCTGCATCCCGCACGGTGGCGGCGGGCCCGGCGTGGGGCCGGTGTGCGTGGTCGAAGACCTGGTGCCGTTCCTGCCAACGCACCGCAGCTATGCGCAGGCGACGCAGTCTTCGTCAGCCACAGCGGGCGCACATGCGGTGGGCGCGGTCTCGGCCGCGCCACTGGGCAACGCCGCGGTGCTGCCGATCAGTTGGATGTACATGCGAATGATGGGCAGCGAGGGCCTGCGCGCGGCCACCGAAGTGGCGATCCTGAACGCCAACTATGTGGCGGCCCGGCTGGCCGATGCGTACAGCATCCACTTCAGCGGCAACATCGAAGGCCTCAAGGGCGGCGGCGTCGCGCACGAGTGCATCCTCGACCTGCGGCCGCTGAAGGACAGCTCGGGCATTGGCGCCGAAGACGTGGCCAAACGCCTCATCGACTACGGCTTCCACGCGCCGACGCTGAGCTTCCCGGTGGCCGGCACGCTGATGGTGGAGCCGACCGAGAGCGAATCGCTGGCCGAGCTGGACCGTTTCATCGACGCGATGCTCGCGATCCGCGCCGAGATTGCGCAGGTGGAAAGCGGCGCGTGGCCGAGAGAAGACAACCCCTTGAAGGCCGCACCGTTCACCGCCGCGGCGGTGACGAAGGCCGAGTGGGCGCATGCCTACACGCGCGAGCAGGCGGTGTTCCCCGTGGCCGCGCTGCGGCGGCAGAAATACTGGGCTCCGGTGGGCCGGGTCGACAACGTCTACGGCGACCGCAACCTGTTCTGCAGTTGCGTGCCGTTGAGCGAGTACGCGGCTTGATGCGCACGCGCGCCAGGCGCGCGGAAAGGTGAACCATGGCGGTCTCCGTCTTCGACCTGTTCAAGATCGGCATCGGCCCGAGCAGCTCCCACACCGTTGGCCCGATGCGCGCGGCGCGGCTGTTCGCGCTGCGCCTCCTGCACGACGGCCAGCTTGAATCCACCCACTGCGTCCGCTCGCAGCTCTATGGCTCGCTCGGCGCCACCGGCAAGGGCCACGGCAGCGACAAGGCGGTGCTGCTCGGCCTGGCCGGCTTCGAGCCCGACACGGTCGAGGTCGATGCGATCCCGGCCCTGCTGCAGGCCATCCGTGGCGCGCCCGGCCTGCGCCTGCTGGGCACGCACGCGGTTGCCTTCAACGAGAAGACCGACCTCGTGTTCCACCGTCGCGAGACCCTGCCCTTCCACGCCAACGGCATGCGCTTCACCGCGTTCGATGCGAATGGCGCCGAGCTGGCGAACCGGCTGTATTACTCGGTCGGCGGCGGCTTCGTCGTCAGCGATGAAGTGGCTCACGACGGCAGCCGGCAAAAGGCGATCGCGCCCGACACCACCGTGCTGGCACTGCCGTTTCACAGCGGCGCCGACCTGCTGGCCCTCACCGCACGCGAAGGCTGCTCGATCGCGATGCTGATGCGGCGCAACGAACGAGGCTTTGGCAAGCGCGGACGCAGCGACGCCGAGGCCGACGCCGAAATCGACGCCCGCCTGCTGAACATCTGGGGGGTCATGCAGGCCTGCGTGGTGCGCGGCTGCGCGACCGAAGGCACGCTGCCCGGCGGCTTCAAGGTCCGCCGCCGCGCGGCCAATCTGTACAAGCAGCTTTGCGCCAACCCCGAAGCCGCCCTGCGTGACCCGCTGCAGGTGCTCGACTGGGTCAACCTGTATGCGCTGGCCGTGAACGAGGAGAACGCCGCCGGCGGCCGGGTCGTCACCGCGCCCACCAACGGCGCGGCCGGCATCGTGCCCGCCGTACTTCACTACTACACGCGCTTCGTCCCCGGCGCGACCGACGCGGGCGTGATCGACTTCCTGCTCACCGCCGCCGCGATCGGCATTCTCTACAAGGAGAACGCGTCGATCTCCGGCGCGGAGGTTGGCTGCCAGGGCGAGGTGGGCGTCGCCTGTTCGATGGCGGCCGGCGCGCTCTGCGCCGTGCTCGGCGGCAGCGTGGCGCAAGTCGAGAACGCGGCCGAGATCGGCATGGAGCACCACCTCGGGCTCACCTGCGACCCGGTCGGCGGGCTGGTGCAGATCCCGTGCATCGAGCGCAACGCGATCGCGTCGGTGAAGGCCATCAACGCGGCGCGGATGGCGCTGCGCGGCGACGGCACGCACCATGTGTCGCTCGACAAGGTCATCAAGACCATGCGCGAAACCGGTGCCGACATGATGACCAAGTACAAGGAAACGGCGCGCGGCGGGCTGGCGGTGAACATCGTCGAGTGCTGACCCGGCCGCCCTGCCCGGCACCTGGGGGGCCAGTGCGAGGCCGCCCCATGCCGCTGTGCTGACGCTTACTCGGCCTGCGAGGCGCCCGGCACCCGCATCGTCTCCGGTGCTGCAGCGGCGCAGTTTGCGTCGTTGGTCTTCTTGACCGAATACAGGTAACCGTTCGAGATACTCTTGCCGTTGCCTTGCACAAGCCCCGCCACTCCCTGCGCGCGTGCCAGCCATTGCTGCTGTTCGAAACCGCCGAACAAGTAGTTGGTTTCGATGAAGTTCAGGCCCGGGCAAGTCCAGGTGCCCGTGGTACCGCTCACATCCGGAAAGCTGAACACGTTTCCAGCGCTGAAGGTGGCCCGGTAGAAATTTGAACCCCCATTGCTGTACACGAACGCAAAACACTGGGTCTTGCCGACGAGCGCCGTGCACTTGTCGGCCAGCACGCTCGGGGATGCAAAAGCCAGCGCTGCGACCAGCCCTGCAGAGCCGATGATGGATTGCCTCATTGATGTCTCCCTGAGTGAAGGTGAAGAAGCCGGTCGAAGGAGCGACTCGACACATGAACATTAGCCCATCGGTGGCCTTGCGGCAAACGCGCGCGCCCCCCTAAGACATGGGGCGCCCCCGCCTGGAACCCGCTCCCTTGCACTGCAACAATGGGTTGGCGACCCGCTACGATCAGCCGCTCAAACACCACGCCGTTGGAGACCCGCATGCGTCAAGGCTATGTTCACCATCCGACGCTGCACGGCAACACGCTGGTCTTCGTCTGCGACGACGATCTCTGGCAAGTCGGCAGCTCGGGTGGCGCCGCGCGCCGGCTGACGGCCGGGCTGTCGGAGCCTTCGATGCCCTGCCTCTCACCCGACGGCCAATGGATTGCCTTCACCGGCCGCGACGAGCAGCAGCCCGAGGTTTATGTGATGCCCGCCGGCGGCGGCCCGGCGCGGCGGCTCACCTGGCTCGGCCCCGACGTGATCGTGCGCGGCTGGACGCCCGAAGGCCACATCCTTTTCGTCTCCACCTACGGCCAGCCGTTCTTCCGCAACTACCGCGCGTTCACGCTCGACCCCGAAGGCGGCGCGCCGAAGATGCTGCCGCTCGGGCAGGTCAACCACCTCGCTTTCGGCCCCGGCAACACCCGCGTGATCGGCCGCAACACCGCCGACCCCGCCCGCTGGAAGCGCTACCGCGGCGGCACCGCAGGCCATTTGTGGATCGACGCTGAAGGCGCCGGCAGCTACCGCCGCATGACCGAACTCGGCGGCAACATCACGAGCCCGATGTGGCTCGGCGGGCGCATCTATTTCCTCTCCGACAGTGAAGGCGTGGGCAACCTCTATTCCTGTCTGCCCGACGGCTCGAACCTGCGCCGCCACAGCGACCATGAAGTGTTCTACGCCCGCCACGCGCAGAGCGACGGCCAGCGCATCGCCTACCAGTGCGGCGCCGAGCTGTGGCTGTTCGACCCGGCCAGCGACATCACGCAGCGCCTCGACATCGAAGTCGCCAGCCACCGCACGCAGGCGGCGCGCAAGTTCGTGCCCGCCGCCGACCACCTGGCCGGCGCGCGCATCCACCCGGCCGGGCACAGCGTGGCTGTGGAGTCGCGCGGCAAGCTGTTCAGCTTCGCGCTGTGGGAAGGCGCAGTGCACAGCCACGGCGCCGCCGACGGCGCGCGCCACCGCCACGGCCAGTGGCTGGCCGACGGGCAGACGATGGTGGCCGTCAGCGACGCCTCCGGCGAAGAACAGCTCGAAGTGCTGGCCGCCGATGGCAGCACGCGCACCCTGCCCTGGGACCTGGGGCATGTGACGGTGCTGCTCGCCGCGCCCAGGGGCGAGCGCGTCGCCATCGCCAACCACCGCAACCAGGTGCTGATCGGCGACATTGGCACCGGCACGCTGACCGAAGTCGACCGCAGCCCGGCCGGCCGCAGCGACGGGCTGGCCTGGTCGCCCGACGGCGCGTGGCTGGCCTACACCTTCTGCACCGACATTCGCCACTGCGCGATCAAGCTGCACAGCGTGGCGCAGCAGGCGAGCACCTTCGTGACGAACCCCGAGTTCCGCGACTACGGCCCAGCCTTCGACCCCGATGGCCATTACCTCTACTTCCTCTCGCTGCGCACCTTCGACCCGGTGTACGACAGCGTGCAGTTCGAGCTGAGTTTTCCGCGCGCGGCACGGCCGTACCTGATCGCGCTGCAGGCCGGCGGCAAGCCGCCGTTCGAGCCCGCGCCGAAGGGCTTGAAGCCGGAAGCACGGGCGGGCGAAGGCGACACCAAACCGGCCGCCGAAGCCGCGCCGATGAAGGTCGATCTGGCCGGCATCGCACAACGCGTAGCGCCGTTCCCGGTGGCGGAAGGCCGCTTCGGCCAGATCGCCGGTACGGCCGGGGGCAAGGTGATCTGGACCTTGCAGCCCATCGTCGGCGCGCATGGCCGCGGCGGGCACAAGGAGGCACCGGGCTCGATCGAGCTGTTCGATTTCGCGACCCTGCGCGCCGAGACGCTGCTCGACAAGGCCGACCACTTCGAGCTCGCCGCCGACCACGTGACCCTGCTGGTTCAGGAAGGCAAGCGGCTGCGCGCGGTGCCGGCAAACCGCAAGCTCGACCTGAAGTCCGACCCGGCGGTAGCGTCGGACACGCCTTCGCGCAAGAGCGGCTGGATCGATCTGGGCCGCATCCGCCTGTCGGTCGAGCCCCGCCTCGAATGGCGGCAGATGTTGCGCGAGGTCTGGCGTTTGCAGCGCGACCAGTTCTGGACGCCCGACATGTCGGGCATAGCCTGGGCGGCGATGTACACGCGCTACGAAGCGCTGCTCTACCGCGTCGCCACGCGCGGCGAACTGTCGGATCTGATCTGGGAAATGCAGGGCGAACTCGGCACCTCGCACGCCTACGAAATGGGTGGCGACCACCGCAAGCCACCGCAGATCGCGCTCGGGCATCTGGCGGCCGAGATGCGGCTGGTGGCGGGCGATGGCAGCTACGAGATCGCCCGCATCGTCAGCGGGGACGCTTGGGACGCAGGGGCCGACTCGCCGCTCAACGCCATCGGCGTCGAGGCGAAAGTTGGTGAACGCATCCTCGCCGTGAACGGCCAGCGCGTCGCGCCGGGGCTGCCGCCGCAGGCGCTGCTGGTGCATCAGGCGGGAGCCAAAGTCGAGCTGACGTTGGGCTCGCCGAACGACGCGGCAACCACGCGCAAGGTGCTGGTGACCACGCTGGCCGACGAGGTGCCCGCGCGCTACCGCGAATGGGTCGAAACCAACCGCGCCTGGGTCCATCAGCAATCGGGCGGCCGCATTGGCTACTTCCATTTGCCCGACATGATGTCGGCCGGCTTCGCCGAATTCCACCGCTACTTCGCGAGCGAATGCGACCGCGACGCGCTGATCGTCGACGTGCGCTACAACCGCGGCGGCCATGTCTCGCAACTGCTGCTCGAGAAGGTGGCGCGGCGGCGCATCGGCTACGGCACGGCACGCTGGTCGCTGCCCGAACCCTACCCGAACGAGGCCGTCGCCGGCCCGGTGGTGGCGCTGACGAACGAGCACGCCGGGTCTGACGGCGACATCTTCTCGCACGGCTTCAAGCTGATGGGCATTGGCGAACTGGTGGGCACGCGCACCTGGGGCGGCGTGATCGGCATCTGGCCGCGGCACAAGCTCGTCGATGGCACCGAGACCACGCAACCGGAGTACTCGACCTGGTTCAAGGACGTGGGCTGGGCGGTGGAAAACTACGGCACCGACCCGACGATCGAGATCGACAACGCACCGCAGGATGCGGCGACCGGGCACGACCGGCAGTTGGAAAAGGCGCTCGCCACGGCATTGGCAGCGATCGAGAAGGCCGGGCCGAGCAAGCCGGTGTTCGGGCCGTCGCCACGGCTGAGCCAGGGGCCGCTGCCGCCGCGCCGCTGAAAGGTTCACCAGGCGCTCAGCGGCGGGAAGGCGGTGGCGGTCGGACGCTGACTCATGTCTGTAGTATTTACATCTTGGTTTGATGTATATACTTCAAACATGTGGCGCCTGCTCATCGTCACGCTGCCGACCCAGCCGAGTGCTGTGCGGCTGCGCATCTGGCGCGCGATCAAGTCGCTGGGTTGCGGTGCGCTGCGCGACGGCGCCTACCTGTTGCCGGCCGACCGTGCCGCGCCGCTGGAGCCGCTTGCCGTCGAAGTTCGCGCGCACGGCGGCAGCGCCGCTATCCTGGCGCTGAACGCGCGCGACGAGGCCCAACAGCGCGAACTGATTCAGCTCTTCGACCGCGGCGATGCGTTCGCGCACTGGCAGGTCACGGCCGATGAGCTGTCGAAGCAACTCCCCAAGCTCGCCGAGGCCGACGCGCGGCGGCGGCTGCGCTCGGTTACCGAGGCGCTGCTCGCGCTGCAGCGCATCGACTACTTTCCCGGCCCGGCCGCGGCGCAGGCGCAGGCCGGCTTGAGCGACTTGCGCCTCGCGCTGGAAGCCCGCCACGCGCGCGGCGAACCGCAGCCGCGTGCCGGCGCCGTGCGGCCACGCGACCCGCGCAAGTACCAGGGCCGGCGCTGGGCCACGCGCGCCCGGCCCTGGGTAGACCGGCTGGCCTGCGCCTGGCTTATCCGCCGCTTCATCGACGCCGAGCCGCAGTTCGTCTGGCTGAAGCCAGGCGCCAAACCGCCGCGCGGCGCGCTGGGGTTCGACTTCGATGGCGCCGACTTCAGCCATGTCGATTCGATGGTCAGCTTCGAAGTGATGCTGGCCGCCTTCGGACTCGCGGGCGACGCCGCACTCCGCAAGGTCGGCGCGCTGGTGCACTTCCTCGACATCGGCGGCATTCCGGTGCCGCAGGCGCCGGGTGTCGAAGCCATTCTCGAAGGCCTGCGCAGCCTCCATTCCGACGATGACGCACTGCTGGCTGCCAGCGATGCGGTGTTCGACGCCCTTCATGCCACCAACCGGACTTCCCTGTGACCTCTGAGCCTCAAACCCCACCGCCCCAAGTCACCCTGCGCGAAGCCTTCTGGTACTGGCTCAAGCTCGGCTTCATCAGCTTCGGCGGGCCGGCCGGGCAGATCGCGATCATGCACACCGACCTGGTCGAACGCAAACGCTGGATCTCCGAGAAGCGCTACCTGCACGCGCTGAACTACTGCATGGTGCTGCCGGAGCCGGAGGCGCAGCAGCTCGCCACCTACATTGGCTGGCTGATGCACCGCACCTGGGGCGGCATCATTGCCGGCGGGCTGTTCGTGCTGCCGTCGTTGTTCATTCTGGTCGCGCTGTCGTGGGTCTACCTGCGCTTTGG
>JANOVJ010000183.1:0-6329 GCA_031417295.1 bacterium
AGCGGCAGCGTGCCGTAGCGCAGGCCGTACATCTGGGTCAGGCCGCAGGGCTCGAAGCGCGATGGGACGAGGATCACGTCGCATCCCGCCACCAGCCGGTGCGCCAGCGCCTCGTCATACCCGATGCGGGTGGCCACCCGGCCCGGGTGCGCCCGCTCGGCCTCGCGGAAGGCCGCCTCCAGGCCCGGCTCGCCGGTGCCCTGGACGAACAGTTGCGCGCCGCCCGCGAGTAGCGTGGGCAACGCAGCCAGCACCAGGTCGAGGCCTTTTTGCGACGTGAGCCGGCTGACGATGCCGAACAGCGGCGCATCGGCCTGGGGCGCCAGGCCCACCTCGGCCTGCAGCGCGCGCTTGCAAGCCGCCTTGCCGGCCGGTTCGGCGGCGCTGTAGCGGGTGGCCAGCGCGGGGTCGCTCTCGGGGTTCCAGATCGCAGGATCGACGCCGTTGAGGATGCCCGACAGCTCGCCGCCGCGGCCGCGGATCACGCCGTCGAGACCGAAGCCGAACTCGCCGGTCGTGATCTCGCGCGCATAGGTCGGGCTCACGGTGGTGATGCGCTGGGCGAACTGCAGGCCGGCTTTCATGAACGAGACCTGGCCGTGGTATTCGAGCCCGGTCGCGGTCATGAAGTGCGACGGCAGGCCGAGCAGCGCAAAGTCGGCGAGCGCGAACAGGCCCTGGAACGCCAGGTTGTGAACGGTGTAGACCGAGGCCGCCGCCGTGGCCGGGTGGGCCGCCATGTAGGCACAGGCCGAGGCGGCGTGCCAGTCGTGGGCGTGCACCACATCGGGCGTCCAGGCCGGATCGAGCTCAGCGGCCGCGAGGTGCGCCGCCACCCAGCCGAGCAGGGCGAAGCGCTGCAGGTTGTCGGGCCACTCCCGGCCCGCGCTGTCCTGGTATGGGCTGCCGCCGCGGCGGTACAGGTAGGGCGCGTCGATCACATACACCGGCAGGTGGCTGAACGGCAACTGGCCGCAGCGCAGGGTGACGCGGCCAGCGCCAAACACGGGGCCGATCTCGCACACCGTGCGCTGGTGCAGCACCGCGTCGGCAATCGCCGGCAGGCCCGGCAGCAGCACGCGCACGTCGGCTCCGGCCCGTGCAAGCGCCGGCGGCAGCGCCGCAGCCACGTCGGCCAGGCCGCCGGTCTTGACCAGCGGGAACAGTTCAGCGGCCACGTGCAGCACCCGCATCGGCGGGGCTGCGGCGGGGGCCGGGGACGCTGCCGCGGCCGAAGCGGCCGAGGCGGGCGAGGCCAATGGCGGCGACTTCAAACGCGCGCCTTCATCAGGCCATCCTTGCCAGCATGTCGCGCGTCACCAGCGTGATGCCGTGCTCGCTGCGGTGGAAGCGGCGCGTGTCTTCGGCAGCGTCCTCGCCGATCACCATGCCATCGGGAATGACGCAGCCGCGATCGACGATCACCCGCGTCAGCCGGGCGCGCCGGCCAACCTGCACCTCGGGCAAGAGCACGCTCCAGTTGACGGTGCTGTGCGAGTGCACGCGCACGCTCGAAAACAGCACCGAGCGGAACACCGCGCCGGAGATGATGCAACCGCCGGAGACCATCGACTCGATCGCCATGCCGCGCCGGTCGGCCTGGTTGTGCACGAACTTGGCCGGCGGCAACTGCGGCTGGTAGGTCCAGATCGGCCAGCGCCGGTCGTACAGGTCGAGCAGCGGGTCGGTCGCGGTGAGGTCGATGTTGGCGTCCCAGTAGGCGTCGATCGTGCCCACGTCGCGCCAGTACGGCTCGCGGTCGTCCTGCGACGAGACGCAGGAGAGCGCAAACGGATGCGCCGTGGCGCAGCCGTTGCGCACCGCGTTGGGGATGATGTCCTTGCCGAAGTCGTGGGTCGAATTCGGGTCGGCCATGTCGCGCGCAAGTTCGGCGTAAAGGTACTTCGCGTTGAAGACGTAGATGCCCATGCTGGCCAGCGATTGCGTCGGGTCGCCGTGCATCGGCGGCGGGTCGGCCGGCTTCTCGACGAACTCGGTGATCAGGCTGTTTTCGTCCACCGCCATCACGCCAAAAGCGCTGGCCTCGGCGCGAGGCACGGCGATGCAGCCCACCGTGCAATCGCGGCCCTTGGCCACGTGGTCGGCGAGCATCAGCGCGTAGTTCATCTTGTAGATGTGGTCGCCGGCGAGCACCACCACGTAGTCGGCGCCGTAGCTGTCGAGGATGTCCTGGTTCTGGTACACCGCGTCGGCGGTGCCGCGGTACCACGACTCCTCGTCGACCCGTTGCTGTGCCGGCAGCAGGTCGACGAACTCGTTCATCTCGCTCTTCAGGAACGCCCAGCCGCGCTGCAAGTGGCGCAGCAGGCTGTGGCTCTTGTACTGGGTGATGACGCCGATCCGTCGGATGCCCGAGTTGAGGCAGTTCGAGAGCGCGAAATCGACGATCCGGAACTTGCCGCCGAAGTACACCGCCGGCTTGGCGCGCGTATCGGTCAGGTCGCGCAGCCGGCTGCCGCGGCCGCCGGCGAGCACGAGTGCGACCGCCCGCTTGGGCAGTTCCAGGTTGAGGGCAAGTTGCTTGGCTTCCATGAATGCTCCAGTCCGCTGACGACACCCGCGCCTTTTCAAACGCGCCCGGCCGCATCCTATCGCGGCGCGGGCACCCGATTGTGAAGCGCCCGGCGCAGCGCCCCACCACGTAGAAACACTGCGCCGCAGCCCCGAGGCGGGCGCGTTGGCGGCGCGGCGCGAACCCGAAGGGCGGGCTGGTCCGCCGCTTGCATGACACTATCGCGGATTGGCGCAGTCCGGGCCAGGAGCCATTGCTGGCCGGCCCGAGTGCGCCCCCGCGGCTGACTCCCCAAGGAATGATTCGATGTTGAACCCCACTCCACACGCCCCCGCATTCGAGGCCGAACTCGACCGGCTGTTGCTCACCACCGTGGGCGTGGCCCCCGGCGACGCCGTCCCGGCCGAGCTGATGCAGGCCACCGCGGGCGTCGCCCGGCGGATGCTCTCCGAACGCTGGGTCCAGACCCAGGCGGCCGAGCGCGCCGACAAGGCCCGCCGCGTCTACTACCTGTCGATGGAGTTTCTGATCGGGCGCACGCTGTCGAACGCACTCGCCGCGCTCGACTTGCGTGACGACGCGGCCGCAGCCCTGCGCGGCCACGCGATGCAGCTCGAAGACGTGGCCGAGCAGGAGGCCGATGCGGCGCTCGGCAACGGCGGCCTGGGCCGGCTCGCAGCGTGTTTTCTCGACTCGATGGCCACGCTCGGCCTGCCCTCGTTCGGCTACGGCATCCGCTACGAGTACGGCATGTTCGCGCAGGACATCGTTCACGGCCGCCAGGTCGAACACCCCGACCCGTGGCTGGCCAACGGCACGCCATGGGAGTTTCCGCGCGCCAACCTCAGCTTTCCGGTGCGCTTTGGCGGCTGGGTCGAGCAGCATGGCGAGCGCGCCGTGTGGCGCCACGCCGGCGAGGTGGTCGCCAAGGCCTACGACATGGTCATCCCCGGCCACGGCACGCAAACGGTCAGCACGCTGCGGCTGTGGAAGGCCACCGCGCCGGCCCACATCGACCTGCACGCCTTCAACACCGGCGACTACGCGCGCGCTGCCGAAGTGAAGAACGAGTTCGAGAACATCTCGTGGGTGCTGTACCCGAACGACAGCACGCCGGCCGGCCGCGAACTGCGGCTGCGCCAGGAATACTTCTTCGTCAGCGCCTCGCTGCAAGACCTGATCGGCCGCCATCTGTTCGAGCACGCGCGGCTGGAGAACCTGGCCGACCAGGTGGCGATCCACCTGAACGACACCCACCCGGCCATCGGCGTCGCCGAGTTGATGCGCCTGCTGGTTGACGAGAACGGCATGGCCTGGGCCGCCGCCTGGGCGCAGTGCCAGCGCATCTTCTCGTACACCAACCACACCCTGATGCCCGAGGCGCTGGAAACCTGGAGCGTCGGCCTGATGCAGCACGTGCTGCCGCGCCACTTGCAGATCATCCTGCGCATCAACCAGGAGTTCCTCGACTTCGCGGCCAAGGCCCGGCCGGGCGACGACGGCTTCCTCGCCCGGCTGTCGCTGATCGATGAATCGGGCGAGCGCCGGGTGCGCATGGCGCACCTGAGCGTGGTTGGCAGCCACAAGGTCAACGGCGTCTCGGCGCTGCACTCGGAGCTGCTGGTGAAGACGATCTTCGCCGACTTCGCGAGCCTGTTCCCCGAGCGCTTCATCAACATCACCAACGGCGTCACGCCGCGGCGCTGGCTGGCGCAGGCCAACCCGGGCCTCGCGGCGCTGCTCGACCGCACCATCGGCAGCGGCTGGCGGCTCGACCTGGCGCAACTCGCCGGGCTGCGAAAGCACGCCGACAGCGGCGCGCTGCGAGCCGCGTTCGCGACCGTGAAGCACGCCAACAAGGCGCGGCTCGCGGCCTACATCGAACGCGAAGCGGGCGTCAAGCTCGACCCGGCAAGCCTGTTCGACGTGCAGGTCAAGCGCATCCACGAATACAAGCGGCAGTTGCTCAACGTGCTGCACGTGGTGACGCGCTACCACGCGATCCTGGCCGACCCTGCAGCCGACTGGGTGCCGCGCAGCGTCATCCTGGCGGGCAAGGCGGCCTCGTCGTACCACATGGCCAAGCAGATCATCCGCCTGATCCACGACGTGGGCAGCGTGATCAACGCCGACCCGCGGATCGGCAACCGCTTGAAGCTCGTGTTCGTGCCGAACTACGGCGTCTCGGTGGCCGAGCTCATCATGCCCGGGGCCGATTTGTCGGAGCAGATCTCCACTGCCGGCACCGAGGCCTCGGGCACCGGCAACATGAAGCTGTCCTTGAACGGCGCGCTCACCATCGGCACACTCGACGGCGCCAACATCGAGATTCGCGACAACGTCGGCGCCAGCAACATCTTCATCTTCGGCCACACCACGCCCGAGATCGCCGAGCTTTCGCGCAGCGGCTACCAGCCGATGCGCATCTACGAATCGAACCCGCCGCTGAAGGCCGTGCTCGACGCGATCGGCGGCGGCCGGTTCTCGCCCGACGAACCCGACCGGTATCGCGGCCTCGTCGACGCGCTGCTCTGGGGCGGCGACCACTACAAGCTGCTCGCCGACTACGACTCGTATGTCGCCACGCAGGCCAAGGTCGATGCGCTCTACCGCGACGGCGAAGCCTGGGTGCGCTGCGCCGTCGCCAACGTGGCGGGCATGGGCAGCCTGTCGTCCGACCGGGCGATACATGAGTACGCAACAAAGATCTGGGGCCTCGCGCCGCAATCGCCCGCGCTGGCGCGCTAAGCTCGGTAGATGCTGAACGATTCCGACGTCGATCTGATCCGCAGCGGCCGCCACGGCGACCCGTTCGCGGTGCTCGGTGTGCACGCCACGGCCGGCAAACGCTACCGCGTGTGCACCTTCCAGCCCGGCGCGCAGGCGGTGTCGCTGCTCGATCCGGCCAGCGGCAAGGCGCTCGTCGAACTGAAGCAGCGCCACGCCGACGGCGTGTTCGAGGCCAGCCTGACTCGCAAGCCGCCTGCCGACTACCGTCTGCAAGTGCAGTGGGCCGACGGCAACGAATCGCTGCTCGACGACCCGTACCGCTTCGGCCCGGTGCTCGGCGAAATGGATGCGTGGCTGCTGGGCGAGGGCTCGCACCTGCGGCCGTTCGAGATCCTCGGCGCGCATCTGCGCACGATGGAGGGCGTGGCCGGCACCAGCTTCGCGGTCTGGGCGCCGAATGCGTCGCGCGTCAGCGTGATCGGCGACTTCAACGTCTGGGACGGTCGCCGCCATCCGATGCGCTTGCGCCGTGAGTGCGGCGTGTGGGAACTGTTCCTCCCCGGCCTCGAAGCCGGCGCGCGCTACAAGTACGAAGTTCGCGCCAGCGACGGCACAGTGCTGCCACCGAAGGCCGACCCGTATGCGTTCCAGGCCGAGCTGCGGCCGGCCACCGCCAGCGTCGTCGGCACGCTCCCTGCGCTGGCCGCCGCGTCACCGCAGCGCCAGGCCGCGAATGCGCTCGACGCGCCCATGAGCATCTACGAGGTTCACCTCGGCTCGTGGCGGCGCAAACCCGAGGCGGGCAACCGCTTCCTGAGCTGGGACGAACTGGCCGAGACCTTGATCCCCTACGCGAAGGAGATGGGCTTCACCCACCTCGAACTGCTGCCCGTGAGCGAGTTCCCTTTCGATGGTTCGTGGGGCTACCAGCCGGTGGGCTTGTACGCCGCGACGGCGCGCTTCGGCGAGCCCGAAGGCCTGCGCCGCTTTGTCGACCGCGCACACGAGGCCGGGCTCGGCGTGCTGCTCGATTGGGTGCCGGCGCACTTCCCGACCGACGCCCACG
>JANOVJ010000184.1:0-6266 GCA_031417295.1 bacterium
GTGTTCCTCGCCATCGTGCTGTTTTCCCCCGACGGCCTGCTCGGACTGTGGGCGAAGCTTCGCTCCCGCTTCGGCCCGAACCAGGTCTTGACTTCAACCACCAGGAGATAAGCGTGAAGATGAACAAGCGAATCTGGATCCGTTCGATGTTGTGCGCCGCTGCGGTAGCGGCCGTCAGCGGCACTGCCTTTTCGCAGGGCACGCCCGTGAAGATCGGCCTCCTGGCCACGCTGGAAGGCCCGTTCGCGGCCGGCGGTGCCGACGGCATGCGCGGGGCCGAACTGGCCGTCCAGCAGCGCGGCGGCGTGGTCGCCGGGCGCAAGATCGAGATCATCAAGGCCAGCTCGGACGCCAAGCACGACGTGGCTGTCAACGCCACCCGCAAGCTGGTGGAGCAAGACAAGGTGGAGATCATGGTCGGCCCCTTGTCCGGCGGCGAAGGCATTGCGGTCAAGGACTACTCCAAGACGCAGCCCCAGGTGACCTTCATCAACGGCGGTTCGGGCGCGCAGGCCACGACGCTGGTCAACCCCAGCCTCAACTTCTTCCGTTTCAACACCGAAGGGGCGCAGTGGATGGTGGGCCTGGGCAAGGCGGCCATCGACAAGGGCTACAAGCGGACCATGATCATCGCCGAGGACTACGCCTTCCCTTACAGCCAGGTGCAAGGCTTCATGGCCGAGTATTGCCGGCTGGGCGGCAAGGTGCCGGTCAAGGCCTGGGTGCCCCTGGGCGGCAAGGACTACTCGTCGGTGATCGCCACCATTCCCAAGGACGTGGATGCGCTGCTGGTGGTGCTGGGGGGCGCCGACGCCGTCAACCTCCTGACCCAGTATGAAAACTCCGGCGGTGACAAGCCGATGATGGGCGGCAGCATCACGGTGAGCCAGGACGTGCTCAACTACAAGGGCAAGCGGCGCGAATCGCTGGTCGGCACGATCTCCGCCGGTCCGGTGGCCGACAGTTTCGATGGCGCCGACTGGAAGGCCTTTGTGGCCGACTATCAGAAGGCCTACCCGGTTTCGGCCGGCGGCTTCCCCAGCCCCAGCCTGTTTGCGTTTGTCTACTACGTGAACATGAAGGCGGCGCTTGACGGCCTGGCGGCCGTCAATGGCGATCTGAGCGGTGGCCAGGCCAAGTACCGCGAGGCGCTGAGCAAGCTGGTGCTGAAGACGCCCACCGGTGAGGTGCGGCTGGACAGCAACCGCCAGGCCATCGGCACCACCTTCGTCACCGAAGTGGTGAAGGATGCGCAAGGCAACCTGTCGACCAAGGTGGCGCGCAAGGTCGACAACGTCGACCAGACGCTGGGCATCAAGAAAGAAGACTTCCAGATGGGCAGCCGCGACGTGCCTGCGTGCCCATGAGCCCCCACGCTCCCTTCGGTCGCTGCCCCCCAAGGGGGCGCGTTGCTGCGGACCGGCAAAGCCGGATCCGCGCAACCACTTGATCCAAACCCATGGCCAGCATCAGCAACTTGTCCCCAAACCGCGTCAAGCCTTTGCGTGTGGCTGCGGCTTCGGCGAACAGGCCGCTGATGTCCGGCGACGCGCTGGTGCTGGAAGGCGTGACCCGCGCTTTCGGTGCCTTGCGCGCCGTGGACGAGGTGTCGCTGACGGTGGCCGCGGGCCAGAAGTACGCCGTGCTCGGCTCCAACGGGGCCGGCAAGACGACGCTGTTCAACGCCATCACCGGGGACTTCCCGCCCACGGCGGGAAGGATCCTGTTCTTCGGCGAAGACATCACCACGCTGCCGCCCTATGAGCGCATCCGCAAGGGGCTGCGGCGCACCTATCAGTCGTCGCTGCTGTTCAAGGAACTGAGCGTGCGCGACAACCTCTTCCTGGCCGTGCGCGGTGTGAGCAACGGGCGATTCAGCTTCTGGCGCGCCGGTGCCGGCCACCCCTCGCAAGTGGCCACCGACGACATCCTGCACCGCGTTCGGCTGGACGCCTTGAAGGACGAGTGGGTCGGCAACCTGGCGCACGGCCAGCAGCGGCAGCTGGAGATCGGCATGGCGCTGGCCGGTGCGCCGCGGCTGATCTTGTTCGACGAGCCCGCCGCCGGCCTGTCGCCGGCCGAGCGTCGCGAGCTGGTGGCGCTGCTGCGCGGGCTGCCGGCGCACATGAGCTTTGTGCTCATCGAACACGACCTGGACATCGCGCTGCGCGTGGTGGAGCGGGTCACGGTGATGCACAACGGGCGCGTGCTCAAGCACGGAACGCCCGATGAAATCGAGAACGACGCCCAGGTGCAGGCCATCTATATGGGCGGCAAACACTGATGGCCTGGTTTCAACGCGCCGAAGCGGAAGGCAAGAAGGCCACCGCGCCGCTGCTGGTCATCGAAGGCCTGGACGTCTACTACGGCCGCGCTCACGCGCTGCAGGGCGTGAGCCTGACGCTGGCCAGCGGCGTGCAAGGCATCGTCGGCCGCAACGGCATGGGCAAGACGACGCTGTGCAACGCCATCACCGGCCTGGTGCCGGCCAGCGGCAGCATCAAGCTGGGCGGCGAAGAGATCCTGGGCCTGAGCGCCAACGCGATCACGCAGCGCGGCATGGCCTACGTGCCGCAGGGCCGGCGCGTGTGGCCCAGCCTCACGGTGGACGAAACGCTGAAACTCGTCGCCCGCAAGAAGCGCGACGTGGAGCGCGTCTACACGATGTTCCCGCGCCTGGCCGAGCGCAAGGGCCACGGTGGCGGGCAGTTGTCGGGTGGCGAGCAGCAGATGCTGGCCATCGGCCGCGCGCTGCTGCTGGAGCCGCGCCTGCTGGTGATGGACGAGCCCACCGAAGGCCTGGCGCCGGTGATCGTCGAGCACGTGGCGTCGTCCCTGCGCTCGCTGGTGGCAGAAGGCGAGATCGCGATCCTGCTGATCGAGCAGAACCTGGGCGTGGCGCTGGACGTGGCCGATCACATCGGCGTGATGGTCAACGGCCGCATCGCGCACCAGATGCCGGCTTCGCAACTGGCGGCAGACCGTGAACTGCAGGAGCAACTGCTGGGGGTGCGCAGTGGCGGCCACCATGACGAAGCACCCGAGGCGGCCGTCACCGAACCGGCGGCAGCGCAAGAGGCTGCGCTCGCGCAGGTCTACACCGTGCGGCGCGCGCATGGCGAGGGCGCGCCTTCTTTCGACGATCTGGCGCCACGCACCGTGCGCGGCTTCAACCGCTGGAACGCGGGCGGCGCGGCCGGCCCGATCACCGACATCTCACGCGAAGCGGCGACGCAGGCGCCCCGGCCGGCCGACGTGGTCTCTCCCATCGGCAAGCTGCTGGAGTTCCCCGTCGCCGCCAGCAGCGTGCGCGCGGCCTATGTGGTCGGCACCTTCGACACCAAGGCGCGTGAACTCTCGTTCCTGCGCCAGTGCCTGGAAAAAGTCGGCCTGCGCGTGGTGACGGTGGACCTGTCCACTTCCGGCAAGCCGTCGCCGGCCAGCGTGCATCCGCGCGACGTGGCACGCATGCATCCCGGCGGCGAGGTGGCGGTCTTCACCAGCGACCGCGGCAGCGCCGTCGCTGCGATGGCGCTCGCATTCGAACGCTTCGTGCTGACCCGGCGCGACCTCGGCGGCATCCTCTCCGCCGGCGGCTCCGGCGGCACCACGCTCGCCACCCAGGGCATGCGCGCACTGCCCATCGGCATTCCCAAGATGATGGTCTCGACGGTGGCCAGCGGCGACACCCGGCCCTACGTCGGGCCGAGCGACATCTGCATGATGTATTCGGTGACCGACGTGCAGGGCATCAACCGCATCAGCGAGAAGGTGCTCGCCAACGCCGCGCACGCGCTGGCGGGGATGATCGCGCACCCCGCCGCCGCATCGGCGGTGACGAAGCCGGCCCTCGGGCTGACGATGTTCGGCGTCACGACGCCGTGCGTGCAGGCGGTGTCGAAGCGGCTGGGCGACGACTACGACTGCCTCGTGTTCCATGCCACTGGCGTGGGTGGGCAGTCGATGGAAAAGCTCGCCGACTCGGGGCTGCTGGCCGGTGTGATCGATGTCTCGACGACCGAGATTGCCGACGAGATCGGCGGCGGCGTGCTCTCGGCCGGCCCGTCGCGGATGGACGTGTTCGCGCGCCAGGCGCTGCCCTATGTGGGCTCGTGCGGCGCGCTCGACATGGTGAACTTCGGCCCCTGGGACGGCGTGCCCGAGCGCTTCAAGGCGCGCCGGCTCTACCGCCACAACCCGAACATCACGCTGATGCGCACCACGGCCGACGAGTGCCGGGCGATCGGCGAATTCATCGCCGCCAAGTTGAACGCGATGCGCGGGCCGCTGCGCTTCCTGATCCCCGAAGGCGGCGTCTCGGCGATCGACCAACCCGGCCAGCCCTTCCACGACCCCGAGGCCGACCGGGTGCTGTTCGCCACGATCGAGCAGCACTTCCGGCCCGGCAGCGACCGCAAGCTGCAGCGCTTGCCGCTGCACATCAACGACGAGGCGTTTGCCGACGCGCTGGTGGCCGCCTGGCGCGAAATTTCTTCCACCTCCCCGCGCAACTGAAACCAACACCATGGCCCGTATCGCCCGACAAACCCTCCTCACCCGCTTCCGCGCCAAGATCGCCGCCGGCCTGCCGCTCATCGGCGGTGGCGCCGGCACCGGCCTTTCGGCCAAGTGCGAAGAGGCCGGCGGCATCGACCTGATCGTGATCTACAACTCGGGCCGCTACCGCATGGCCGGGCGCGGCTCGCTGGCCGGGATGCTGGCCTACGGCAACGCCAACGAGATCGTCTGCGAGATGGCGCAGGAGGTGCTGCCCGTCGTCAGGCACACGCCGGTGCTGGCCGGCGTCAACGGCACCGACCCGTTCATGATCGGCGACGCATTCCTGCGCCGCCTGATCGACCTGGGCTTCTCGGGGGTGCAGAACTTCCCGACCGTCGGGCTGATCGACGGCAGCTTCCGCGCCAACCTCGAAGAAACGGGCATGGGCTACGCGCAGGAAGTGGAGTTGATAGCGCGCGCACACGCACTCGACCTGCTGACCACGCCCTACGTGTTCAGCGAGGCCGAAGCCCGTGCAATGGCGCAAGCGGGCGCGGACATCGTGGTCTGCCACATGGGCCTCACAACAGGCGGTGCAATCGGCGCCAGCACGGCGCTCACGCTCGCCGACTGCGTCGCGCCCATCAACGCCTGGGCGGCCGCGGCCAAGGCCGTTCGCCCGGAGGTGATCGTGCTCTGCCATGGCGGCCCGATCGCGACGCCCGACGACGCGCAGTTCATCCTCCACCGCTGCCCGGCCATCCACGGCTTCTACGGCGCCAGTTCGATGGAGCGCCTGCCGACCGAAGTGGCGCTGACCGAGACGACGCGGCGCTTCACGCAAATCACTCGCCAACCTGCTGGAGGCACCCCATGAGCGGCGCTGAATTCGGTTCTTTCCTGCTCGGCCTGATCGTCGTTGCGATCGTCGTCGCGATCGCGGTCTGGCTGCTTCACTGGCTGTACCTCAGAAGCTCGAAGGAGCGCGCCTTCGTGCGCACCGGCCTGGGCGGGCAGAAGGTGGTGCTCGACGGCGGCGCGTTCGTGCTGCCGATCGTGCACGACGTGATCCCGGTCAACATGAACACGCTGCGGCTGGAGGTGAGCCGCGGCCGTGACAAGGCGCTGATCACCCAGGACCGGATGCGCGTCGATGTGATCGCCGAGTTCTATGTGCGCGTGGCCGCCAAGCCCGACGCGGTGGCCGCGGCCGCACGCACGCTCGGCCTGCGCACGATGGAGCCCGAGCAGTTGAAGGAACTCGTCGAAGGCAAGTTCATCGACGCGCTGCGCACCGCCGCGGCCGACATGACGATGGAGGAACTGCACGAGAAGCGCGGCACCTACGTCAAGCGGGTGCGCGAGATGGTGGCCGAAGACCTGACGAAGAACGGGCTCGAACTCGAAGCCGCGTCGCTGACGCAACTCGACCAGACGGGCATGGAGTTCTTCAACCCGAGCAACGCCTTCGACGCCGAAGGCCTGACCCGGCTGACCGAGCAGATCGAGCACCGCAAGAAGCAGCGTAACGATGTCGAACAGGACACCCTGATCGCGATCCGCAACAAGAACCTGGAGGCCGAGAAACTCTCGCTCGAGATCGACCGCGAAAGTGAATACGCGCGGCTGAACCAGCAGCGTGAGGTCGAGGTCGCGCGGGCACGGCAGCGCGCGGACGTGGCGACCGAGCGGGCGCAGCGCGAGCAGGCGGCCGAAGGCGCGCAGATCGGCGCCAAGCAGGCGATCGATGCGGCGCGCATCCGCTC
>JANOVJ010000185.1:0-6068 GCA_031417295.1 bacterium
GCGGCGCGGGTCATCGGCGGCATTGCGCGCGGCTGCGAGGAAAGCGGCTGCGCGCTGATCGGCGGCGAGACGGCCGAAATGCCCGGCATGTACCCGCCGGGCGAGTACGACCTGGCGGGCTTTTGCGTCGGCGCGGTGGAAAAGAGCGGCATCGTCGATGGGCGCGACATCGTGCCCGGCGATGTGGTGCTGGGCCTCGCATCGAGCGGCGTGCACTCGAACGGCTTTTCGCTGGTGCGCCGGATCGTCGAGCGCGCCGGCGAATCGGGTGCGGGCCTGCCGGCCAAGCTCGACGGCATGCCGTTTCGCGAGCGGGTGATGGCGCCGACGCGGCTCTACGTGAAGCCGGTGCTGGCGGCGCTGAAGGAAGTGCGCGTCAAGGGCATGTCGCACATCACCGGCGGTGGGCTGGTGGAGAACATCCCCCGCTGCCTGCCCGAGGGCACGAAGGCGGTGCTCGACAAGCGCAACTGGCCGCAGCCCGAGATCTTCCACTGGCTGCAACTCGAGGGCGGCGTGGCCGAGGCCGAGATGCACCGCACCTTCAACTGTGGCATCGGCTTCGTGCTGATCGTCGCCGAGGCCGATGCGGCCCACGCCGAACGGGTGCTGCAGGCGCAGGGGCAAACCGTGCACCGCATCGGCCGCATCGAGGCGCGCCACGGCAGCGAGGCCCAGGCCCAGGTGGTGTGATCACCGCGTCGCAGCGCGCTGTTTCCGCCCTGCGGCCGCCGCCGGCCCGCCCGCGGGCGGCGCAGCCTCAGTGGCGTCGGCGCGGCGCGGCGCGGCGCAATTCGGCCAGCCGCTCGGTGAGCGTGCGGTGGTCGTCGGCGGCGGGCCGGTGGTCAAGGTACGCCGCCAGGTCTTGCGCCGCCTCGTCGGTGCAGCCGAGTTCGGCGTAGATCAGGCCGCGATCGCGGCGCTCTTCCCAGTCTCGCGGCAGCAGCACGACGAGGCGGCGCTGCACCGCCAGCAGTGCCGCCCGGTCGGCACCGCGACGGTGGATTTCCTTCAGGTTGCGCAGCATGCGAACCAGCACGTCACGGGCACTCGCCGACTGGAGAAACAGGCCAAGCGGGACTTCGTCCTCGGCGAGCAGGCCAGGCGCGCTGCGGTAGGGCTGCAACAGCGCGCCCAGTTCGTCGCGCGACAGCGAGCGGCCGCTGAGTGGGTCGATCAGCACTTCGCCCTGGCGCTGGCCCTGGTTCAGGCGCAGCTTGACCAGAAAGTGCCCGGGGAACGAGACCCCCAGCGCCGGCAGCCCGATCTGCTGCGCCAACTCGATGTAGAGCACCGCCAGCGTGATCGGAATGCCGCGCCGCGAGCGCAGGACCTCGTGCAGGTAACTGTTGCGCGGGTCGTCGTAGTGATTCACGTTGCCGGCAAAGCCGAGCTCGAGAAAGAAGAACCGGTTGAGCAGGCGAAGCCGCTGCAGCGGCACCGCGTCGGCGGCGACGCGCCGGCAAAGCTTGGCCCCCAGGGCGTCGATTTCTGCCAGCACGGCCTGCACGTCAAGCTGCGGGTGCTCGTCCTGCGCGATGCTGACTGCGGCTTCGACCAGCGACAGGCTCGCGTCGTCGACCACCAGCATGGCAAAGTAGTCGAGCGGGCTCGGTACTTCGAAGCGGAGCGTTCCGGTCATGCGGCCAGTGTAGGACATGGCCAGCGGCCGAACGGCCACGCAGCCACGCGACATCCGCTAGCCGCGGCGCGCGAACTGGCGCAGCGACAGGCCGAACAAACTCAAGGCCCCGAAGTACAGCAGCGCCGCGCCGCCGAGGGCCAGTACCAGCCAGCCGATGCGCGCCAGCGGCTGCGCACCCATCCCGACCCAGTCGATCGCCTGCGCTGCCCAGGCCAGGCCGCCACCGAGCAGCGCCGTGGCCGCACCGACCCGCAGCAGGAAGCCGGCCCAACCGGGCTGCGGCCGGTAGATGCCCTGGCGCCGCAGGCCGATCAGCAGCAGTGTCGCGTTCAACAGCGCGGCGAGCCCGATCGACAGCGCCAGCCCGGCGTGGCCGATCCGCGGCACGAACGCAAAGTTCATCAGTTGGGTCAGCACCAGCATGCCGATCGCGATGCGCACAGGCGTGCGCATATCCTGCCGGGCATAGAAGCCGGGCGCGAGCACCTTGACGCCGACCAGGCCCATCAGGCCGACGCCGTAGCCCATCAGTGCGAGCACGGTCTGCTCAACGTCGCGCGGATTGAAGGCGCCGTAGTGGTACAGCGCGGCCACCAGCGGTTTCGGAAACACCAGCAGCGCCACCGCGCAGGGCAGCGCCAGCAGCACCACCAGACGCAAGCCCCAGTCGAGCAGGCTGGAGTAGTGCTGCGGGTCGTCGCGCGCCTGCGCCGACGACAACTGCGGCAGCAGCACCACCCCCAGCGCAACACCGAGCAGCGCAGTCGGGAACTCCATCAGCCGGTCGGCAAAGGTCAGCCATGAGACGGCGCCCACGCCCACGTGCGATGCGATCTGGGTATTGATCAACAGCGAAAGCTGCGCCACCGACACGCCGACAATCGCCGGCAGCATCTGGCTCAGCACCCGCCGCACGCCCGGATGGGCCCAGGCTGCGCGCAGCGCGCGGGGCGACACACCGATGTGCGGCAGCATGCCGATGCGCCACAGCGCGGGAACCTGCACCGCGAGTTGCAGCACGCCGCCCAGCATGACCCCTGCCGCCAGCGCAACCACCGGCTCCACGCCCCAGAGCTGGAATCGTGGCACCAGCAGCCAGGCCGCAGCGATCACCGACAGGTTCAGCAGCACCGGTGTGGCCGCCGGCACCGCGAAGCGCTTCCAGGTGTTGAGGATGCCGGCCGAGAGCGCCACCAGCGACATGCAGGCGATGTAGGGGAACATCACCCGCGTCATGAACACCGCATCGTCAAACTGGGCCAGGCCCGAGGCCATCACCCAGACGACGGCGGGCGCTGCCACCACGCCGAGCAGGCTGGTCAGCGCCAGCGCCCAGAAAAGCACGGTCGCCACGGCGTCGATCAGGCGCCTTGTCACCTCTTCACCCTCGCGGCTGCGGGTGCTGGCGAGAATGGGCACGAAGGCCTGCGAGAACGCGCCCTCGGCAAACAGCCGGCGCAGCAGGTTGGGAATGCGAAACGCGACGTTGAAGGCGTCGGTCGAAGCGCTG
The DNA here is from genome assembly GCA_031417295.1 of bacterium. GTDB lineage: Bacteria > Pseudomonadota > Gammaproteobacteria > Burkholderiales > Burkholderiaceae_C > CAIKUF01. The sequence goes on from JANOVJ010000185.1 coordinate 3,156, forward strand.
GCGCCAAACGTGGCGGCCACCAGCAACTCGCGCGCCAGCCCGGTGATGCGCGAAGCCAGGGTGAGCAGGGAAACAGTGGACGCAGCGCGCAGCAAGTTCATCGGGGGGCCGGCGGCTGGGCGCGAGCGAGACGGGGCGAGGCGGCGATTATAGGAACCGGCTGCGCCGACCCGACGCCGCTGGCCGGGCGATTTCGCCGCGGCTGCTATACTTACGGGCTTCGCTCTACTCGAACACCAAACTGCATGGCCACCTCGTCCAAAGCCAAAAAGAAAACAGTCCGCATCGCCTCGGGCCTGAAGCGCGTCCGCCAAGACCTGAAGCTCAACGCCGCCAACACCGCGCTGCGCTCGAAGTTCCGCACCGTGATCAAGAACGTGCAGAAGGCCGTGCTCGCAGGCGACAAGGCCAAGGCTGCCGACCTGTTCAAGACCGCCCAGCCGGTGATCGATTCGATCGCCGACAAGGGCCTGTTCCACAAGAACAAGGCCGCGCGCCACAAGAGCCGCCTGTCGGCCAAGGTCAAGGCGATGACCGCCGCCGCCTGAGCCCAGCGCTCGCGCCGGAATCGAAAGGCCCGCAGTCGCGGGCTTTTGTCATTGGGGCGCCACCCTCACCCTGGCGGGTCGGGCAGCAGGCAGGCCTCGGTGCATTGCAGGTCGTTGTCGCGGGCAAAGTTCATCACGAAGTCCCAGGCCATCGGCTCGATGCCGCGCAGCGCTTCGCTGACGACCACGCACCTGACCCCGCCCATGGTGTTGGGCACGCAGTACGGCGAGTAACCGATGTGGGCACCGAACCCTTGCACGGTGCCCTCCGGCCGAAAGCTCGACATCGCGCCGGCCAGGCGCTCGGCCCAGTCGCTCGGGCGGAAGGGCTTGCCGTCCCGGGTCAGGCCCTGAATGAAAAACTGGCGCGGCGGGGGCTGGGTCATGCGAACGGTGGGAGGTGATTCGAGCACCGGAAACGGCCTCTCGAACCAGAGGCACTTCGGCATCGACCGAACAGGTGCAACGATTGTGCCCGGTCTTTGCTGCAGCGCAGCACGATCAACTCCGCGGGTGAGCATGTCCATGCCGGCTTTTCGGCCGAACGGCGCACCGACTTAGAATGTTTCAGGCACGGACCGGGGCGCTCGCCCTGCCCGGCCTTCTTTTTTCACGGAGCCCGCATGAACGCCCCTGAAATGCACGTCGTCGCCAAAGCTGCCTCGCAAGAACCGCACGTGATGCAGACCTACGGCCGCCTGCCGATGGCGCTGTCGCACGGGCGAGGCTGCTGGGTCTGGGATATCGAGGGCCGCAAGTACCTCGACGGGCTCGGCGGCATCGCCGTCAACACGCTCGGCCACGCCCACCCGAAGCTGGTGCCGGCGTTGCAGGACCAGATCGCCAAGCTGATCCACTCGTCGAACTACTACCACGTGCCGCTGCAGGAGCAGCTTGCCGCCAAGCTGTGCGAACTTTCCGGCCTGAGCAAGGCCTTCTTCTGCAGCACCGGCCTGGAAGCCAACGAAGCCGCGATCAAGATCGCGCGCAAGTTCGGCCATGACAAGGGGATCGACCGGCCCGAGATCGTGGTCTACGAGAAGGCCTTTCACGGCCGCTCGATCGCCACGCTGTCGGCCACCGGCAACGCCAAGATCCAGGCCGGCTTCGGGCCGCTGGTCGAGGGCTTCGTGCGCGTGCCGCTGAACGATGTGGCGGCGCTGGAAGAGGTTGCGCGGACGCACCCGAACGTGACCGCCGTGTTCTTGGAGGTGATCCAGGGCGAAGGCGGCATCAACCCGGCCAGCGTGGACTACCTGCGCGCCGCACGCCGCATCTGCGACGAACACGGCTGGCTGTTGATGCTCGACGAGGTGCAGTGCGGCATGGGCCGCACCGGCAAGTGGTTTGCCCACCAGTGGGCCGGCATCCTGCCCGACGTGATGCCGCTGGCCAAGGGCCTGGGCTCGGGCGTGCCGGTCGGCGCGGTGGTGTGCGGGCCGAGGGCGGCCGAGGTGTTCGGCCCCGGCAACCACGGCACCACGTTCGGTGGCAATCCGCTGGCGATGCGGGCCGGCGTCGAGACGATCCGCATCATGGAAGAAGAGCGGCTGCTGGAGAACGCCGCAACGGTGGGCGCGGCGCTCAAGGCCGGGCTCGAACGCGAACTGGCGGGTGTGGCCGGCGTGGTCGAGATCCGCGGCCAGGGCTTGATGATCGGGATCGAACTCGCCCGCCCCTGCGGCGACCTGCTCAGCCGAGCGGCTTCTGCCGGGCTGATGCTCAGCGTCACCGCGGAGCGCGTGATCCGCCTCGTGCCGCCGCTGATCCTGAGCCTGGATGAAGCGGCGCAGATCGTCGCCATCCTGTGCCCCTTGATCAAGGCCCTGCTCGCCGAACCCCAGCCATGAAGCCCGGCATGAGCCTGATCAAACACTACCTGCAGTTCAAGGATTTCCGCGCCGAGGAATACGCCTACCTGTTCGAGCGCGCGGCCACCATCAAGCGGCGCTTCAAGAACTACGAGAAGTACCAGCCGCTGGTGGACCGCACGCTGGCGATGATCTTCGAGAAGGCGAGCACGCGCACCCGGGTGAGCTTCGAGGCCGGGATGTACCAGATGGGCGGCTCGGTGGTGAACCTGACCACCGGCGACAGCCAGCTCGGCCGCGCCGAGCCGGTGGAAGACAGCGCGCGGGTGATCAGCCGGATGGTCGACCTCGTGATGATCCGCACCTTCGAGCAGGCCAAGCTCGATGGCTTCGCCGCGCATTCGCGGGTGCCGGTGATCAACGGCCTGACGAACGAGTACCACCCGTGCCAGATCCTGGCTGACGTGTTCACCTTCATCGAGCACCGGGGTTCGATCCAGGGCAAGGTGGTGGCCTGGGTCGGCGACGGCAACAACATGGCCAATACCTGGCTC